>NZ_JBHJRC010000042.1:0-38570 GCF_042261735.1 Kitasatospora sp. NPDC056327
CCCGACACTCGCGCGTTCGGGGGGCCGGGGCACCGGTGTTCCGGGGGCCCTGGCGGGGCCCCCGGGCGGGACGGTCAGATGACCGTCTCGGCCTCCAGGTAGCGGTCGGCTGGCACGGTCTTCAGCTCGGCCACCGCCTCGCCCAGCGGGACCAGGTTGATGCTGGTGCCCTGCAGGGCGGTGATGTGCCCGAAGGCGCCCTTGTGGACGGCCTCCACGGCGTGCCAGCCGAAGCGGGTGGCGAGCACCCGGTCGTACGCGGTGGGGGTGCCGCCGCGCTGGGTGTGGCCCAGGATCACCGGGCGGGCCTCCTTGCCGAGCCGGTGCTCCAGCTCGCGGGAGAGCTGGGTGGCGATGCCGGTGAAGCGCTCGTGCCCGTAGATGTCCTTGGTGCCCTCCTCCCAGTGCATGCTGCCGGCCTCGGGCTTGGCGCCCTCGGCGCAGACCACGATGGCGAACTTCTTCTGCCGGTCGAAGCGCTCCCGGACGACGGCGGTGAGCTTCTCGATGTGGAAGGGGCGCTCCGGGACGACGATCGCGTGGGCGCCGGCCGCCATGCCCGCGTTCAGCGCGATCCAGCCGGTGTGCCGGCCCATGACCTCGACGACCATGACGCGCTGGTGGGACTCGGCGGTGGTCTTCAGCCGGTCCAGCGCCTCGGTGGCGACCGACACCGCGGTGTCGAAGCCGAAGGTCACGTCGGTGCAGGCGATGTCGTTGTCGATGGTCTTCGGCACGCCGACGATCGGCAGGCCCGCGTCGCTCATCAGCTTGGCGGCCTTCAGGGTGCCCTCGCCGCCGATCGGGATCACGGCGTCCAGGCCGAGGTCCGCGCAGTACTGCTTGGCACGCTCGACGCCGTCGCGCAGGTGGCTGGGCTGCACCCGGGAGGAACCGAGGATCGTGCCGCCCTGGGCGAGGATGCCGCTCACCGAGTCGAGGGTCAGGGGCCGGTGGTGCCCCTCCAGGAAACCGCGCCAGCCGTCCTCGAACCCGATGATCTCGTCGCCGTGGTCGACCACCCCTCGGTGGACCACGGAGCGGATCACCGCGTTCAGGCCGGGGCAGTCACCGCCGCTGGTCAGCACTCCAATACGCATTGCTTTGCAACTCCCGAGCAGAACCGAGGAACGGCCGGACTACAGGCTGGGACGACGGACCGCCACCGTAACGGCCCGGTTCCGCATCGGGGCGACGCGGAGATGACCGTCGGGTGAAGGACCGGCCGATCCGGACAGAGCATCCGGAACCGGCCGTGGAGTCGAGCATACGGCGCCTGCGTCCGGCCGGGCAGGAACCGACGCGGGGACGGCGTCGTCGACGCCCCCGCGTGGAAGTGCAGCCTGCTGCCGAGGAGGGTGTGCAGCCGGCAGCCCCATTGTCGTACGTCCCGGCCCGTCCGTTAACCCGGTGCCCGCATGGCGGGCACCCGGGCGGACGGGCCGGTGGCGTGCTACGCGGGGCGCGTCGTGGCCGCGATGCGCTCGGCGCGCAACGCGTCGTACCAGGTGGTGTCGGCCGGCGGCAGGGCGTTCACGTCCAGCGCCAGCTTGATCAGGGTGTCGGCGAGCGCGGGGTTGCGCGCCATCACCGGGCCGTGCAGGTAGGTGCCGAAGACGGTGTCCCGCCAGGCGCCCTCGGTGCCGTCGCCGGTGCCGTTGCCGTTGCCGGCGGTGACCCGGGCCAGCGGCTTGACGCCCTGGCCGAGGTGGGTCACGCCCTGGTGGTTCTCGAAGCCGGTCAGCTGCGGCAGGCCGAGCTGCGGGTCCACGTCGGCCAGCACGTCGCCGACGCAGCGGGCGCCCTCGCCGCGGGTGGTCCACACGTCGAGCAGCCCGAGGCCCGGCTCCCGCTGGCCGAGGTCGTTGACGAACTCGTGGCCGAGGATCTGGTAGCCGGCGCAGACCGCGAGGATGATCGCGCCGTTCTCGGCCGCCCGGACCAGCCCGGAGTCGTTGCGCAGCCGCTCGGCGGCCAGCCGCTGCGGACGGTCCTCGCCGCCGCCGATCAGGTAGATGTCGCCGCTGGTGGGCACCGACTGGTCGGAGCGGACGTCGATCCGGGTCACGTTGAGATGGCGCTGGCGGGCCCGGCGCTCCACGACCAGGGCGTTGCCGCGGTCGCCGTAGGTGCTGAGCAGGTCGGGGTAGACCCAGACCACGCGCAGGCTGCTCTCACTCATCCTCGAAGGCCTTCCATGACGTACGTGCGGTGGACTGCGGGTGCTGCGCGGCGCGGGTCCGGCATCAGCCGGCCACGACCTTCCGCAGCTGCTGGAAGGCGGTGTAGTTGGCGATCGCCTCGATCCGGCCGGGCGGGGCCATCCGGACGGCCTGCTCCAGCGAGTCCACGACGTGGAACTGCAGCCCGGCGACCTCCAGGCGCACCGCGAGGTCCAGCTTGCGCTGGCCCAGCACGAACACCGGGTGCCCGGCGAGGCGCTCGTAGTCGACGTCCCAGAGCCAGGAGGTGTCGGTGCCGTCCGCGTCGAGCGCGTTGACCGAGAGCACCACCGGGGTCGGCGGACCGTCGATCAGCGAGAAGGTCTCCAGCCAGCCGGCCGGGTTCTTGGCGAGCAGCAGCCGGATGTCGCGGCCCTGGTACTGGACCACGTCGTAGCGGCCGGCCACCGCGGTGACCGAGCGCATCCGCTCCAGGGCGACCTGCGGGGAGACGCCGAACACGGCGGCGACGGCGGCCGAGCTGGTGGCGTTGGCCAGGTTGGCCCGGCCGGGCAGCTGGAGCTGGATCGGCCAGGCGCCGCGCTGCGGGTCGATCACGTGGGTGCCCTGGAGCGCCCAGTGCGGGTTGGGGCGCCGGAAGCCGCACTCCTGGCAGAACCAGTCGTCGCCGGGCCGCTGCATCACACCGCCGCAGGCGGGGCAGGACCAGGCGTCCTCCTTCCACGCCTGTCCGGCGGCCACCCAGACCACCTTCTTGCAGGAGGAGGCGGCCCAGGTCACCAGCGGGTCGTCCGCGTTGGCGATCACCACGGCCTCGGTGTCCTGCAGGCCCTCGCGCCACTTCTCCGCCATCATGCGGGTCTCGGCGGCGCGGTCGAGCTGGTCGCGGGAGAGGTTGAGCAGGGCGATCGCCTTGGGACGGGTGTCCCTGGCGACGCCGGCCAGGTACTTCTCGTCGACCTCGATCACGCCGAAGCGGGCGTCCGAGCCGCCGGCCAGGGCGGAGGTGATGCCGGCCGGCATGTTGGCGCCCAGCGCGTTGGAGACGACCGGGCCGGCGGCGCGCAGCGCCTCGGCGATCAGGCGGGTGGTCGTGGTCTTGCCGTTGGTGGCGCTGACCAGGACCACGTCCAGGTGGTCGGCGAGGGTGGCGAGCAGATCGGGGTCGAGCCTCAGGGCGACCTTTCCGCCGATCACCGAGCCGCTGCCGCGTCCGGCCTTGCGGGAGACGGCCGCGGCCACCTTGCCGGCGGTCACCGCGATCTTCGCGCGCGCCGGCAGCGAGGCGTCGCGTGCGCCTGTGGGCTCCGATTCGGTGCCTGCCATGCTCAGTGGTTCCTCCTTGCTGCGGCACCGCCCGGGGACCGGACTACGGGCCGTCGGGCGGCGGGGACGGGGCCAGCCTACCGACTCCGCCACCGGGCTCGACGCCCCGGACCCCGCGCCGCCTGCTGCGACGTGCCCGGAGCGCCCGTCCGGGAGGCCCTGACGCGGGGTCGGGGTCGGCGGTGTACGGAGGGGCCGTGCACCGTCGGGGACGTGCGACCGGGGCGCGGCGGTTCCGTGCGCGCCCCGGGCCGGGCGGCGCGGGGGCCGCCCGGCCCGGGGCGGGTGGGGTTCTTGGTGAGGATGTGGTGAAGATATGACCTGATGATTACCGGACCCGTCCGGGCCGCTCACCGCTTCCGTCCGCCGTGCCCACCGCCGCCGCCGTGCCCGCCGCCTTGCTCACCGCCGCCGTCCGCCCGCTCACCGGCCCGGACGGGTCTGCCAGGGCACCGGGAGCTCCTCGGCGGCCTCCGCGAGGTGCGCGGTGATCACCGTGGTGCCGTCCTCCACCTGGTAGTCCAGCGGCGCCGCCAGCCGCCGCATGGTGGCGATCAGCCCGGTGTTGGACGACTGGGTGACCGCGTAGACGGTCTCCACCCCGGCCTCCAGCGCCAGTGCGGACATCCGGCGCATGAGGTCCAGGCCCAGCCCCCGGCGCTGCCAGGCGTCCTCGACCAGCACCGCCACCTCGGCGCTGTCGTCGTCCCACATCAGGTGCCCCAGGGCGACGATCCGGCCGTCGGAGGCCTCCACCGCCAGGGTCTGGCCGTGCCGGGCGTCCAGCAGGTGGTCCAGGTAGCGGTCGGCGTCCCGGACCGGGCCGTGGTAGCGCTTGCGCAGCGTCTCGGGGGAGCAGCGGTGGTGCATCGCCAGCGCCGCCGCCCTGTCGTCCGTCCCCGCGCGCCGCACGGTCAGGTCGGTGCCGGCCGGCAGGCTCAGCCGGGACCGGACGTCCGGCACCCGGGGGCCGAGCAGGGTGTCCAGCTCGACCAGGGCCTGCGCCCGGGCGAACTCCGTCGGTGTGAAGGGCAGCTGCGGACGGGTGAGTTCGACGAGGTCGCCGGAGGGCACCGGCAGCCGCATCACGTGGCCGTCCACCCCGGCGCCGCCGGGCGCGGCCGCGCCCGGGTACTGCCGGATGCTGCACGGGCCGAACAGCTGCCGCAGGGCGATCGGCAGTTCGGCGGCGTCCAGCGCGGTCCTGGTGGCCAGCGCCAGCACGCGGGTGGGCACGTCGACCAGGTCGTGCGCGTCGGCCGGGCCGGTCCAGATGTCGTCGCCGCCGGCCCCCGCCACCAGCGCGGTCAGCTCGGCCCGGGCCAGCGAGCGCGGCGCACGGACGAAGAACTCGTCGACGGTGCCGGCCGGCAGCGGGTGGGACTGCATCGAGACGATGTTCACCTGCCGGGCGGCGAAGGCCGTGCACACCCGGGCCAGGCTGCCGGGGGAGTCCTGCACCGTGGTGCGGACCCGCCACAGCGCGGTCTCCTCGAAGTCGTGCAGCGGCCCCTTCAGCGGTTCGGCCGCCGGGGCCCCCGCCGCCCGCGCCGCCCCCGGCGGCGCGGGTGTGTCCGGGCCCGGCGGGCCGTGCAGATGGTGGCGGTGCGACCACCAGGTGTGGAACAGCGCGGTGGCGAGCAGGGCGGTGGCGGACGCGGCGAGCACCACCGGCCCCTCCGGCCCGTGCACCACGAGCTTGGCCACCAGGTCGGCGGCGGTCACGGAGAGGAAGACGGCGGCGAGCTCCACGGCGTCGCGCCGCCATCGGTGGCCGCGGGCACCGCGCCGCTGGGCACGGGAGGGGTTCGGGGCGGGGACGGTCGGGGGCTTCGGCTGCTCCAGGTGCTCCATGCCATCAATCTGCCGCTTCGGTGTTTCACGATCACGAATCCCCCGTGACCTCACGGTTAATGTCGTCGGGCACCGCCCGGCCGGGGGCCGCCTCCCGTCCCGCTTCCTTCACTTCCTGAAGGAGGAGTTCCAGATCGGCCTCGGTGGTGGCCGGGTTGAGGAGGCAGGCGCGGAGCATCTCGCGGCCCGCCAGCCGGGCGCCGGTGACGAAGGCGCGGCCGCGGCGCTGGACGGCGGCGGGCAGTTCGCGGTTGAGGGCGTCCAGTGCCGGCCCGTCGAGACCGGGCGGGCGCAGGCGGAACGCCACGATGGACGTCTGCACCTCGGCCAGCAGCTCCAACCCGGGGTCGGCCTCGACCAGTTCGCCGAGCCGCCGGGCCAGTGCGGTGGTCCGGGCGATGTCCCGGGAGAGCCCGTCACGGCCCCGGTGGGCGATGGTGGCCCAGACCTTGAGCGCGCGGAACGGACGGGTCTGCTCGGTGCCGTACTCGGAGAACCAGCCGAGCTCGCCGGCCGCCTCGTCGCGCAGGTAGGAGGGGACCAGGCTGAAGGTCGAGCGCAGCCCCTCGGTGTCGCGGACCAGCGCGCAGCCGCAGTCGACCGGGACGCCGAGCCACTTGTGCGGGTCCAGGGCGAGCGAGTCGGCCCGGGCCATCCCGGCGTAGCGGTGCGCGATCACCGGGTCGAGCACGCCGAACGCCCCGTAGGCGCCGTCCACGTGCAGCCACAGCCGTTCCTCGGCGCAGAGGTCGGCGACCGGGTCGAAGGCGTCCACGGCGCCGGTGCCCACGGTGCCGGCCGAGGCCACCACCAGGAACGGCAGCAGACCGGCTGCCCGGTCCCGGGCGACCGCGGCCCGCAGCAGCGCGGTGTCCAGCCGCCCGTCGGGGCCGGTCTCCACGGTGCGCAGGTGCCTGCTGCCGAGCCCCAGCAGCTCGGCGGCCTTGCGGACGCAGGAGTGGGTCTCGCCGGTGACGTAGCCGACCAGCGGCGGCATCCCGGCCAGGCCGTCCTCCCGGACGTCCCACCCGGCGGCCAGCGCGGCCCGGTTGCGGGCGGCGGCCAGGCAGACGATGGTCGCCATCGACGTGCCGGAGGTGAGCAGCCCGCCGCCGGCCGGGTGCGGGAAGCCGACCAGCTCGGCGATCCAGCGGACCACGGCCCGCTCCAGGTGGACGTCCGCGTGGTCGCCGCCGGCCGAGCTGGGGTTCATCGCGGCCGCGGTCAGGGCGGCCAGCACGCCGGCCGGGGCCGGGGCGGAGTTGACCCAGCCGAAGAACCGCGGGTGTCCGTTGCCCATCGGGTACGGCAGGACGTCCCGCTCGACCGCCGCCAGCAGCTCGGCGAGCGGCCGGCCGGCCGCGGGCAGCGGGGCGTCCAGCAGGGTGCGCCGCGCGGTGTCGTCCATCGGCTGCCAGACCGGGCGGCCGGTCAGCCCGGCGAGGTGGTCTGCGGCCAGGTCGGCGGCGGTGTGCGCGGCGGCGCGGAAGTCGTCCGGGCCGGGCCGGACGTCGGCGCCGGGCCGGCCGGTGGTGCTGCGGAAGCCCTCGGAGGTCATGCGGCGGCTCCAGGTGGTGCGGGGCCGGTGGCGCGGCGTCCTCGGCGCACCCGGTCGTCGCGATCCTACGGAAACGGGCCCGCGCCGTGCGGCGCGGGCCCGACAGGTGGGACGGGGGAACGGGACGGATGGACGGGGCGGGGCGCTCAGTCCAGCGAGGCGGACAGGCCGCCCGCCGAGCGGCAGTAGCCCTGCATCTCCTTGTCGGTGAACTTGGCGCACAGCCGGCCGGACGCCCCGCCGTCCGTGTAGTTGACCGTGTAGTAGCTGACCAGGCCCTCGGCGCAGGCCTTGCGCTGCCAGCCGTCGGCGGCGGTGGCGCACTGCTGGGCGGCCCAGTCCTCGCGGTCCAGGTTGTACTTCATGGTGCGCGAGCCGACGCCCCGGGAGCAGTCCACCGCCCCGCCGGAGGCCTTGCCGGCCAGGCACCACTTCAGGGCCTCGGCGTACACCTCGGGGTGGTTCGGGTAGTCGTGCGAGGAGAGGTAGAAGGTCGGCGCGTAGAAGAAGCAGGCGGACTGGAACAGCGCCGGCTGCTCCTTGCACGGGTAGAGCGGGTCCTGGGCGAGCTTGTCGGCCGGGAGGTTGGCCTTCGCCTTCTCGTCCTCCTCGTCCGGGCCGAACAGCTGCATGAACAGGCCCTCGGAGCAGCGGATCCGGTTCTGGTCGCCGGTGAACCTGTTGCACAGCTCGCGGGCCTTGGCGACGTCCTGCTTGGCGACGAACATCGTGCCGTGCCCGACGCCGTGGATGCACGGGCCGCTGTTCTTCGGCGCGCACAGCTTGACCAGGTCGGTCTCCGGCTGGGCGGAGGCGTTGAGCATCTCCTCGACCGCGCCGTGCAGGTAGCCCGCCGCACAGGTCTCGTGGGGGAAGGAGATGACCTTCTGGAAGTCGGCGGCGAACCGCTTGACCGCCGCGTGCCCGAGCTCGTGGGCGATCGGGTGGCAGAACCGGACGGTGTAGGGCAGCTGCTTGGTGATCCGGTCGAGGTCGGCCAGGGCGACGCCGGGGTCGGTGGCCTCCATCTCGGACATCAGCTTGTTGCGCAGCGTCGAGCGGGTCCACACCGCCGGGTCCCCGGTGGGGGTGGCGCTCGCGGCCGGCTGCGCCGCCGCGCCGGGTGCGGTGCCCGCGGCGCCGGGGGCCGCCGGGCCGGCCGCCGCCGTGACCGGCTCGGGCGTCCAGTCGGTGACGGCCACCGACCCCAGGCCCAGCACCCCGAGCAGCAGGGCGGTGAGGATCGCGAAGGCTCGCGGTTGCATGACGGAGATCCCCCGGCGGATCGAGGCGGACGGGACCCTTCCCATCCTGACGGCACGGGCTGCGGATTCCGTGTTTTCGACCGCCATTCGGGAGGTGTCGGCGACGCTACCGCACGTCGCGCCCGGTCGGCGAAGCGGGCCGACGGACGGTCACGGGGCGGGCACCGTACCCCGGACGGCGCAGTGGCCGAGCCGTCGGGCACCGGGCCGGCCGCGCCGCTCAGAGCTCCAGGGACACCTGGTACTCCGTCAGCCAGGCGTCGAGGTCCAGGGCCAGGTCGGCGGCGAGCCGGACCGACTGCGGGTCGGTGTCCGGGGCGAGCGCGTCGGCCAGCCGCCGGCTGTCCAGCAGGGGGAGCGCGGGGGAGGAGGAACCGGCGGCGAGCACCGCGAGCTCACCGCGCAGCAGCTCCGGGTAGTGCGGGTCCTGGACGATCGGGTAGGGGCTCTTCACCCGGTCGGCGATCACGTCCGGCAGCACGTCCCGGACGGCGGCGCGCAGCAGGCTCTTCTCCCGGCCGTCGAAGTACTTCATCGACCACGGCGTGTTGAACACGTACTGCACCAGCCGGTGGTCGCAGAACGGCACCCGGACCTCCAGCCCCGCGGCCATGCTCATCCGGTCCTTGCGGTCCAGCAGGATGCTGACGAACCGGGTCAGGTTGAGGTACGTCACCTCGCGCATCCGCCGTTCCAGCGGGTCGGCGTCCGGCAGGTGCGGGACCTCGGTGAGCGCGGCCCGGTAGTGGGCCTGCCGGTAGCCGGCCAGGTCGAGCTTGCCGAGCAGTTCCCGGTCCAGCAGCTGTTCGCGCGGGCCGTTGCCGGTGCCGCCCATGCCGCTCAGCACGGCGGCCCACGGGAAGTCCTCGGCGTTGACGGCCTTCGGGTCGTGGAACCAGCGGTAGCCGCCGAACAGCTCGTCCGCGGACTCGCCGGACAGCGCCACGGTGGAGCGCTCGCGGACCCCGCGGAAGAGCAGCAGCAGCGAGGTGTCCATGTCGCCGACGCCGCCGGGCAGGTCCCGGGCGCGCAGGGTGGCCAGGCGCTGCGCCGGATCGCCGAGGGCGGCGCTGTCCAGCTCGATCACCCGGTGGTCGGCGCCGACGTGGCGGGCGAGCAGCCGCGCGTACGGGCCGTCCGGGGTGGTGCGGACGGCGTCCGGGGCGAAGTGCTCGGACTGCCCGGCGAAGTCGACCGCGAAGGAGGGGAGCGGGCCGGCCCCGGCCGCGCGCAGCGTCCGGGCGGCCAGGGCGGTGACGGCGCTGGAGTCCAGGCCCCCGGAGAGCAGGGAGCAGAGCGGGACGTCGGCGTCCAGCTGGCGGTGGACGATGTCCTCCAGCAGGGCCCGCACGGTGCCGATCGTGGTGGCGAGGTCCTGGGTGTGCTCGCGCGCCTCCAGCGCCCAGTAGCGCCGTGCCGAGAGGCCCTGGCGCCGGATCCGCACCACGTGGCCGGGGCGGACCTCGGAGATCCCCCGGTACGGGGTGACGCCCGGGGTGGGGGCCATCGCGAGCAGCTCGCGCAGTCCGTCGAGGTCGACGACCGGGCGCACCGCGGGGTGGGCGAGCAGGGACTTGGGTTCGGAGCCGAAGACCACGCCGTCCGGGGTCGGGTGGTAGTGCAGCGGTTTGACGCCCATCCGGTCGCGGACGAGCAGCAGTTCCTCGGTGCGGGTGTCCCAGATGGCGAAGGCGAACATGCCGTTGAGCCGCTCGGCCAGGTGTTCGCCCCACTCCAGGTAGGCGCGCAGGATCACCTCGGTGTCGCTGCGGGTGCGGAAGCGGTGCCCGGCCGCGGTCAGCTCGGCGCGCAGCTCGCGGTGGTTGTAGACCTCGCCGCAGTAGGAGAGGGTGGCCAGCCGCCGGCCGTCGTGCTCGACGGTCATCGGCTGGACGCCGCCTTCGAGGTCGATCACGGCGAGCCGCCGGTGGCCGAGCGCGGCGTGCGGTTCGAGGTGGACGCCGCCGGCGTCCGGTCCGCGGCAGAGCTGGGTGGCCGTCATGCTGTCGAGCACGGCACGCTCGACGGTCAGGTCACGGTCGTACGCGACCCATCCGGTGATCCCGCACATCAGCAAGCCTCCGGTTCTTCCGACACTCTTCCGACGCTCCCGTTCCCCCCGGACCCGCCGGTGTGTGAGCGGGTCATTACGCTACGTGGTCACTCGTGTCCCTACAAGACCGCCTGTTCTGCGCCGGATGCTGCAAGATCCTGCCCGATTTCGGGCAGGATCTTTGATCTTTACCCAGCGTGACGCCTAGGCTCCTCACTTGTGTCCAGCTCGACCGGTTCCTCGCACCCTCACGACGACCTGCTCGCCCACCTCACCCGGACCAGCCCGCTCGGGCCCCGGGAGGCGGCGCGGGTGGTGGCGGAGGTGCTGGCCTACTTCTCGGAGACCACCGAGGAGTACGTCCGCCGCCGTCACGGCGAGCTGCAGGCGCGCGGCCTGACCAACGAGAAGATCTTCGCCCGGCTCGCCGAGGAGCTGCCGGCCCGTCGCGTCGCGGCCCCCGGGCTCTCGGCCCGCCAGCTGCGCCGGATCGTCTACGGCTGACCCCGCGCCCCCGGCGGGCGTCCGCCGGCCCCGTCATCACGGAACCAAGGAGTCCACCATGTGCGGAATCGTGGCCTACGTCGGCCCCAAGGACGCGACCCCCTTCCTGCTGGAGGGCCTGGCCCGGCTGGAGTACCGCGGCTACGACTCGGCCGGCGTCGCCGTCACCGGGCGCACCGGCGGCCTCAAGGTCCGCAAGGTCAAGGGCCGGGTCGCCGACCTCGCCGCCGACGTCCCCGCCCGCTTCAAGGGCACCACCGGCATCGGCCACACCCGCTGGGCCACCCACGGCGTCCCCAGCGACGCCAACGCCCACCCGCACCTGGACGGAACCGAGCGCATCGCCGTCGTCCACAACGGCATCATCGAGAACGCCGACGAGCTGCGGCTGCGCCTGACCGTCGACGGCGCGGTGTTCCGCTCCGAGACCGACAGCGAGGTGCTCGCCCACCTGATCGCCGCCCACTGCGGCGAGGGCGTCGAGCTGGAGGACGCCGTGCGCGCCGCCCTCGGCAAGGTCGTCGGCACCTACGGCCTCGCCGTCCTCGACGCCGGGCAGCCGGACCGGGTCGTGGTCGCCCGCAACGGCAGCCCGATCGTGCTCGGCATCGGCGAGAAGGAGATGTTCGCCGCCTCCGACGTCTCCGCCCTGGTCCGCTACACCCGCCAGGTCGTCCACCTGGAGGACGGCGAGCTGGCCACCGTGCGGGCCGACGGCTTCCGCACCTCCACCGAGGACGCCCGCACCACCCACCGCCGGCCGTCCACCGTCGACTGGGAGATGGACTCCTACGACACCGGCGGCTACGACCACTTCCTGCTCAAGGAGATCCACGAGCAGCCCGGCTCGGTCGAGCGCACCCTCAGCGGCCGGCTCGACGAGCGCTTCGCCACCGCCCACCTCGGCGGCCTCAACCTGGACGCCCGCGAGCTGCGCGAGATCCGCCGGGTCAAGATCCTCGGCTGCGGCTCCGCCCACTACGCCGGCGAGATGGGCGCCCAGCTCATCGAGGAGCTGGCCCGGATCCCCGCGCACAGCGAGCCCGCCTCCGAGTTCCGCTACCGCAACCCGGTCGTCGAGGCCGACACCCTCTACATCGCGGTCAGCCAGTCCGGCGAGACCTACGACACGCTCGCCGCCGTCCAGGAGGTCAAGCGCAAGGGCGGCCGGGTGCTCGGCGTCGTCAACACCGTGGGCAGCGCCATCGCCCGCGAGTGCGACGGCGGCATCTACCTGCACGCCGGGCCGGAGATCTCGGTCGCCTCCACCAAGGCGTTCACCTCGACGGTCGTCGCCTTCGCCCTGCTCGCCCTGCACCTCGGCCGGATCCACGACCTCTCGCCCGCCGACGGCCGCCGGATCGTCTCCGCCCTCAAGGCCCTGCCCGGGCAGATCCGCGAGGTGCTCGCCCAGAGCGACGCCATCGCCGAGCTCGCCGCCGGGTACGCCGACTCCGCCGGGATGATGTTCATCGGCCGGGTCCGCGGCTACCCGGTCGCCCGGGAGGGCGCGCAGAAGCTCAAGGAGATCTCCTACGTGCACGCCGAGGCGTACCCGGCGAGCGAGCTGAAGCACGGTCCGCTGGCCCTGATCAGCGCCGACCTGCCGACCGTCGCCCTCGTCCCGGACGACGAGCTGCTCGACAAGAACCTCACCACCCTCGGCGAGATCAAGGCCCGCTCCGGCCGGATCGTCGCGATCGCCCACCGGCGCCCCGACGCCAGGCTCGCCGACCACTGCGTCCTGGTGCCGAAGAGCGAGCCGGAGCTGGACCCGCTGCTCCTCAACATCCCGCTCCAGCTGCTCGCCTACCACGCCGCGGTGGCCCTGAAGCGGGACGTCGACAAGCCCCGCAACCTCGCCAAGAGCGTCACCGTCGAGTAGGCCGCCGGGCGGGCCCGGCCCGGTGTCAGTAGTCGGCGCTGGGCGCGCGGGTGGTGGGGCCGAGGTCGGGCTCGTCGCGGAGCTCCAGCGCCTCGCCGTGGCGGTCGAGTTCGAGGACGACGAGGGTGTTGCGGCCCGCCCGCCACAGCGGGCCCGGGGCGTACAGGGTGCGCTGCGGGCCCTCGTCGGTGTGCCGGCCGAGCAGGAAGCCGTTCAGCCAGAGCAGGCCCCGGCCCCAGCCCGGCAGGGCGACGAAGGCGTCGGCCGGCGCGTCGAGGTCGGTCTCGAACCGGTGGAAGACGGGGTCGCCGCCGGCCGCGGGAACGGTTCCGTCGAAGGCGAGGCCGGTGAGGTCCGTGAGCGGGAGCGGGCGGATCTCCCAGCCGAGCAGCCGCTGGCGCTCGTGCGAGACGCCGCGCCGGATGCCCTTGCGGTCGTCCAGCTGGGGGCCGTAGTTGGCGCGGCCGAGGGCCTCGACCAGGATGTCCAGGGTGACGCCGGCCGGGCCGGTGGCCAGCGGCAGCGTCGCGCCGGGCGCGTTGCGGTCCAGGACGCCGAGCGGGCGGCCGTCGGCGAAGACCAGGGCGCGGTCGCCGAGGCCGTCGATCCGCAGCGGCAGTTCGGGGCGCGGCCCGGGGACGCGGGTGCGGTAGTGGATGAGGCCGAGCGACTGGCCGACCCGCTCCATCGGCTCGGTGGCCGGCCGGCGCAGGGGCGCCGACAACGCGTCCAGGGAGTCCAGCAGCCGGGCCCGGCCGGTGGCCCGTTCGAGCCGGCGGGGGGACAGCCGGGGCGGCAGCGGCGGGAGTTCGGTGTCGGGCAGCGGGAGGTGCTTGCCGATGACGGCCCGCAGCGCGTGGAACTTCTCGGTGAGCTCGCCCGCCTCGCCGATCGGCGCGTCGTAGTCGTAGCTGGTCACGGTCGGTTCGTGGCCGGGGGTGTCGGGGCCGGTGCCCGAGTGGTTGGCGCCGGCCCAGAAGCCGAAGTTGGTGCCGCCGTGCGCCATGTAGAGGTTGACCGAGGCGCCGGTGGCGAGCAGTTCGTCCAGTGACCCGGCGGTCTCCGCGGCGTCCCGGACGTGGTGCGGCCCGCCGGTCCGGTCGAACCAGCCGATCCAGAACTCCATCGCCGCGAGCGGCCCCCGGGGCTGCTGCCGGCGCAGCACCTCGAAGCGTTCGGGGGCGCGGGAGCCGAAGGTGGCGGTGGCCAGCAGGCCGGGGATCGCGCCGCCCTGCTGCATGAAGTCCTCGGAGCCGTCGATGGTGAACAGCAGGCAGTCGACGCCGCGCGCGGTCAGGCCGTCGCGCAGGTGCGCCAGGTAGGCGGCGTCGTTGCCGTAGCTGCCGTACTCGTTCTCCACCTGCACGGCCACCACCGGGCCGCCCCGGCTGCCCAGCAGCGGCAGCAGTTCGGGGACCAGGGCGTCGAACCAGCCGTCCACCTCGGCGAGGAAGGCGGGGTCGGAGCTGCGCAGCCGGATCCCGTCGGTGGCGAGCAGCCGGGCCGGCAGGCCGCCGGCCTCCCATTCGGCGCAGATGTACGGGCCGGGGCGCAGGATGACGTCGAGGCCGTGCTCCCGGGCGAGCCGGGCGAACCGGGCGACGTCCCGCCAGCCGGTGAAGTCGGTCCCGCCGCCCGGCAGCTCGTGGAAGTTCCAGGGGACGTAGGTGTCCACCGTGTTGACGCCCAGGGCGCGCAGACGGCGCAGCCGGTCGTCCCACAGCTCCGGGTGGACCCGGAAGTAGTGCAGCGCACCGGAGACGATGCGGTGCGGGGCGCCGTTGCGGCGGAAGCCGCTGTCGTCGAAGTCGAGCTCGATCATGCGGACCAGCTTTCGGTGGTGACGATGGCGGCGCGGACCGCCGGGGGCCGGGCCCGGCGGCCGGGATCCGGGCCGCGTCCCAGGGACGAACGGGCGGTGCGGGCCGATCGTGCCCTCCCGGGAGGGTGTCCGGCGCGGCGTCAGCCCAGGACCGGGGAGGCGATCGCGCAGGCGGCCCGGACCTCGCGGCGCAGCGGGCCGAGCACCTCGGAGGCGCCGTCGGGCTCCGCCGCGGGGTCGGGCGGCGGGGTGCCCGACCGCAGTGCCCCGGCCAGCGCGGCCAGGTCGGCGGCGATCGCGGACACCTCCTCCGGCGGCGGTGCGGGCACCCCGTGCTCGACCCGGACCCTGGTCGCGGTGGTCGCCTCCACCACCCGTTCCACCGCGATCACCAGCGGCCACCAGGCGGCGGCCCTGGTCCCCACCGGCGGCGGCTCGGTGAGGGCGCGCTGGAACTCGGAGCGCACCGTCGACAGGTCGCGGTAGAGGCGGCGACGGCGGCGCGGGCGGGTCGGCTGGTCGGCGCCGGGGCCGGCGGCGAAGGCCAGCGTCACGTAGGCGGAGGTGTCCGCGACCGCGTCGGCCAGCCGGTCGCCGATCCGGGTGTGCCAGGACTCCGGCCAGCACAGGTAGCCGGCCAGCAGGGCGATCCCGCAGCCGATCAGCGAGTCGTACAGCCGCGGCACCACCAGCCCGAAGCCCTGGTGGTTCAGCAGGTCGGAGAGCAGCAGGATCACCGGTGTGATGGCGGCGGTCTGGAACGCGTACCCCTTCGCCGAGAACGCCGGGATCAGCGCGGCCAGTACCGCGACGGTCGGCACGTCCCACCAGCCGCGCGGCACCTCGGCGAGCACCGGCATGGCGATCAGCAGGCCGAGCGCGGTGCCGAAGGCGCGCAGCACGGCGCGCGAGAACACCGAGCCGAAGTCCGGCTTCAGCACGAAGGTGACGGTCAGCGCGACCCAGTACGAGCGGGGCACCGGCAGCACCGAGACCAGCACCTGGGCCAGGCCGATGCAGAGCGCCAGCCGCAGGCCGTAGCGCCAGGACGCGCCGGACAGCAGGGCCGCCCGGGCGGCGCGCCGGGCCCGCTTGCCGGGGGCGGCGGGGGCGCCGAGCCGGTCCGGGACGCCGCCGTCCGCCCGGCCGTGCTCGGCGCAGACGGCGGCCGCGTAGCGCAGGGCCCGGTCCAGCGCCCGCTCCGAGGGGCCGGTCGGCGCGGGCAGGCCGAGCGCGGCGGCCGGGTCGGCGGCGGCCCCGGGGGCGGCCCGGCCCTGCTCGACGGCGTCGGCGAGGATCAGCACGGCCGCCGGGTAGGCCTCCGGCACCGGGCCGGAGCGGGCCGGGCGCAGCTTGGCGGCGGAGGCCGCCTCGACGACCGGGATCAGGGCGTTCAGCTGGGCGATCAGCAGGGCCAGCCCGTGGGAGCGGCCGTGCCGGCGGGTGCGGTGGGCGAGCAGCAGGTCGTAGGAGGCGTTCAGCGACTGGGTGACGGCCTGGCGCCGGTCGTCGTGCTCCGGGGTGCCGGCGGCGCGCACGAAGGCGGCGACCGTCCGGTAGGTGGCGGCGGTCGCCGTCCGTTCCGGCACCCCGGAGCGCAGCGGCCAGGCGACCAGGGTGAGCAGCAGCACCACCGCCCCGCCGGCCATCAGCAGCAGCGGGGCCGTCCACCACGGCCGCGGCATCGGCAGGCCGGCCCCGACGACGGCGTTGAGCAGGAGCAGCAGGCCGGAGACGGAGGCGACCGAGCCGATCGAGGAGATCATCCCGGAGACCAGCGCGACCAGGGTGAGCACGGCGACGGCGGTCCAGTCGCGGCCGAAGACCAGGGTGCCGAGGGCGACGCCCGCGGCACCGAACAGCTGCGGCACGGCGATGTTGAAGAAGCGCATCCGGTAGGCGTCGGCGGTGTCGCCGATGACGGCGGACAGCGCGCCCATCGACACCAGCGCCCCGTACGCCGGCTTCCCGGCCGCGAACGCGACGGCGAGCGGCGCCGACAGGGCCACGGCGGCCCGGGCCACCGCGGCCCACGGCACCGGCGCGGGCCGCGGCCGCAGCCCGGCGGTCAGCCATGTGGGGGGTGCGAGCCGGCCGTTCTGCGCGTGCTGTGCCATGCGGTCAACCTACGGCGCCCACCCGCGCGGCCCCGGGCGCGGCACGCGCGCGGGGAACCGTCCGGGCGCGACGGCGAACAGGCCGCCGGCCCACTGGTTGCGGCACGCGCGCGGGGAACCGTCAGCCGCTCCCGGTGTGCCGGGCCAGGCCCTCCCGCAGCCGGGTCAGCCGGGCGATCTCCGCGTCCAGGGCGGCGAGCCGCTGCGCGATCACCGGGGCGAAGGTGTCCGGCCCGGACTCGTTCCCGGCGGCACAGCTGCGCGGCGGGTCCTCGGCGAGCAGGCCCAGCCGGTGCGAGCGGCTGGCGAGGTCCTCGACGGTCAGCCCCAGGGCCAGCAGCGCCCGGATCACCCGCACCCGGGTCACCGTTTCCGGCTCGTACTCGCGCTGGCCGGAGGCGGTCCGGGCGGGCGGCGGCAGCAGCCCCCGCTGTTCGTAGAAGCGCAGCGCCCTGGGTGTGGTGCCCGCGGCCGCCGCCGCGTCGCCGATCCTCATCCGTCCCGCCATCCGCCCTCCCGGAGCGCGTCCCCGCTACAGTTCGACGACCGTGGCGCCGAAGACGTCACCGCCGATCAGCCGGGACAACGCTCCGGGGGCGCTTTCGATGCCCGTCAGCACCGTGCGGGGGACGGTGAGTTCACCACCGCGCAGCCAGCCGCCGAGGCGCTCGCGCCACTCCGGGTCCAGCCCCTCGTAGCGCTGCGCGGCGATGCCGTGCACCGAGACGTCGCGGACCACCAGCCGGAAGCTGTCCACCACGGCCGGCGCGCTCGCCCCGCGCCGGGCCGGGTCCAGCTGCCCGGCGAGCGCCCCGATCAGCGCGAACCGGGCACCCTGACGGGCGGCGTCGACGGCCGCCGTCAGCTGCTCGCCGCCGACCATGTCCACCAGGACGTCGATGCCGTCCGGGGCCGCCGCCGCCAGCTGCTCCGCGAACGGGCCCGCCCCGCGCACCAGGACGGCGTCGTAGCCCAGCTCCCCGGTCAGCCGTGCCGCCTTCGCCGCCGAGCCGGTGGTGCCGATCACCCGCGCCGCCCCGAGCAGCCGGGCCAGCTGCCCGGCCACCGTGCCGACCGCCCCCGCCGCCCCGGTGACCAGCACGACGTCCCCCTCCCGGACCGCGGCCGCCCGGGTCAGCGAGCCGTAGGCCGCGAGCCCGGGGGAGAGCAGCGCGACCGGGTCGGGGAAACCGTCGGCCACCCGGGTGAACGCCCCGGCCCCGGCCACGGCGTGCTCCCGCCAGCCGATGAGGTGGGTCACCAGGTCGCCGGGGCGCAGCGGTCCGCCCGCCGGTGCGGCCAGCACCTCGCCGAGGGCCGGCCCGAACAGCGCGTCGCCCGGCCGGACGGGCGGCAGCACGGCACTCTCCAGCTCGCCGCCGATGAGGCTGCGCAGACCGGGGAAGACCACGAAGGCCCGGTTGCGGACGAGCACTTCGTCCGGGCCGGGCGCGGCCAGCGGGGTCTCGGCCACGGTGAAGTGCCCGGGGCCGGGCAGCCCGTCCGGCGTGCTGACGAGCCGGACCTCGCGGGTGGTGGCGGGGAAGGACGACATGGGCGGGCTCCAGGGGCGCGGGGCGTCGGTGCGGCGGCCGTTCCGCCGCGCCGTGCGGGGACGCTAACCCCTGCCCCGCGCGTCAGGGGCAAGCCCGCCGGGCGCGCCGCTCCGCCCGGGGTGCGCGAGGGCGCGCCGTCCGCCGCGGTCGCCCGGCCGGCGGGCCGATGATCTTCTAGAGTCGCGTCCGGTACGACCGTACGACCGCACCGTGCGCCCCACCCGCGCGCACCCGCACCACCGAGAGGCAGTGCCACCATGACCGAGCAGCAGGCCCCCGCACCGTTCGAGCCCGTCGACGAGGACTGGCGGACCGCCCTGGTGGTCGTCGCCCACCCCGACGACATGGAGTACGGCGGGGCCGCCGCCGTCGCCCGCTGGACGGAGCAGGGCAAGAAGGTCGTCTACGTGATGGTCACCAGCGGCGAGGCCGGCATCGACGGCACTTCCCCCGAGGAGTGCGGGCCGCTGCGCGAGGCCGAGCAGATCGCCTCCGCCGCCGTCGTCGGCGTCGACACCGTCGAGTTCCTCGGCCACCCCGACGGCGTCGTCGAGTACGGCCTGCCGCTGCGCCGCGACATCGCCCGCGCCGTCCGCCGGCACCGCCCGGACATCGTCATCACCGGCAACTTCCGCGACACCTGGGGCGGAGTCGTCCTCAACCAGGCCGACCACATCGCCGTCGGCCGGGCCACCCTGGACGCGGTCCGCGACGCGGGCAACCGCTGGGTCTTCCGCGAGCTGCTCGACGAGGGCCACGAGCCCTGGGACGGCGTGCGGCAGATCTGGTCGGCCTCCTCGCCGGACTCCCGGCACGCGGTGGACACCACCGGGCACTTCGACCGGGGCGTGGCCTCGCTGGAGGCCCACAAGGCGTACCTGGCCGGCCTCGGCGGCGCGATGGCGGACGCCCGCGGCTTCCTGGAGGGGGCCGGCCGCGACGCGGGCACCCGGCTCGGGACCCGCTTCGCGGTCGCCTTCGAGGTGTTCCCGCTGCGCTGAGCGGCGGGTGGGCGCCGGGTGGCCGGGGGCGCGGGGCCACCGGCAGGCAGGGCGGCGGCCCCGTCGCGCCGGTGCTCCCGGGCCCGGCCGGAGCCCGGCCGGGTACGGCCGGGCTCCGGGCGCGAGCCTCCCCGGCCGCCGCCTCAGGCCTGCGGGGCACGCGGTGCGGTGGCGCGTCCGTCGGGGTTGCGGCGGAGTGCCAGGACGGTGAGGTCGTCGCGCCGGCGGCCGCGGCTGTGGCGGCGGACGTCCTCCTCGACGGCCGCGGGGAGGGTGTCGGCGGCGAGGCCGCGCAGCTCCCGGAGCCGCGGGCCGAGGGGGTAGAAGACGCCGTCGCCGTCCGCGGCCTCGGTGACGCCGTCGGTGACCAGCAACAGGGTCCCGTCGTCGGGCAGGTCGAACCACTGCACGGTCCGCACCTCCCCGGCGAGGTCGGCGAGCCCGAGCGGGACGCCGGGTGCCAGCGGAACGGCCCCGGCGCCGCCGCCGGCGAGCAGGTACGGCGTCAGGTGGCCGCAGTTGACGGCCTGGACGGCGGGCGTGCGGTCCAGGCAGAACACGGTGGCGGTGACGAAGCGTTCGGTCTCGCCGCTCTGCGCCGCGTACGCGTTGTGCCGGACGACGGCGTTCTCCAGCGCGAGCGCGACGTCGGTGAGCGCGGGCTCCCGGAAGGCCGCCTCGCGGAACGCGCCGAGCACGGCGAAGCCGGTCCCGATCGCGGGCAGGCCCTTGCCCTGGACGTCGCCGATGACGACCCGGGTGCCGTACGGGGTGTCGGCGATGTCGTAGAGGTCGCCGCCGACCAGGGTGTCCTCCTCGACCGGGCGGTAGAGCCCGTGCAGCAGGACGTCGGGGGTCAGCGCGGGCAGCGGGCGCAGCAGTTGGCGCTGGAGGGCGACCGCGGTCTGCCGCATCCGGAACAGCTCGCGCTCGCGGCGGACCCGGCGGGCGCAGAGCAGCACGGCGACCGTCTCGGCGCCGACGACGGTGAGCAGGGTCAGCACCCGGCCGGTGGTCGACGGGGGCGGGAACAGCACCGAGCTGACGAGGATGACGCCGGTGACCCAGACCGAGGCGGCGACGGTCTGGCGCAGCGTGCCGAGGCCGGCCAGCAGGGCGGGGACGAAGACCAGCAGCAGGACCAGCCGGGTGCCGGTGCCGCTGACCGCCTGGGCGGCCAGCAGGACGGCGGTGGCCGCACAGGCGGTGAGGGCCACGATCCGGTCCGTCGGGGACCGGCCCGTTCCGGCGGGGCCGTCGCCCGTCCGCGTGCCGACCTCGGCCATGCTCGCCTCCCGCCCGCTCGCTTCCAGGCTCACCCGTTCGGGGCGCACCCCGCAACCGGGCGGCTCAGGCGCCGCCGGCCCCCGGCGGTCCGCGGCGACGGCGGCGGCGCACCAGGTGGCGCACGGTGAGCAGGACGGCCGCGGCGCCGAGCGCGACCAGTACCCACAGCTGGTAGCGCACCGCCGTCCGCCAGACCGCTCCGACGTTGGCCCCGGCCAGGTAGCCGAAGGTGGCCCAGACGCCCACCCAGAGCGCCGCGCCGAGCACGTTGCAGGCCTGGAACCGGGGCCAGGGCATCCCGGTGGTCCCGGCGATGATGCCGCTGGTCTGCCGCAGCCCGTCGACGAACCGGGCGACCGTCACGACCTTGCCGCCGTGCCGCCCGAAGAAGGCCTCGGCGCGGGTGGTCCGCTCCGGGGTGAGCAGCACGTAGCGGCCCCAGCGGTGCACGAAGGCGCGGCCGCCGGTGGCGCCGATCAGGTGGCCCAGGGTGTTGCCGAGCACGGCCGCGGCGAAGGCGATCGCCACCACGGCGGCGAGGTTCAGGTGGCCGGTGCCGGCGTAGACGGCCGCCAGCACCAGGACGGTCTGCCCCGGGGCGGGGACGGCGCAGTTGTCCAGCAGCACGAACAGGGCGAGCGCCTGGTAGCCGTACTGTTCGAGCAGCGGCGCGAGTGCGGCGAGCGGTCCCGGCAGGGCGGGCGCGGACCCGGTCAGGACCGGGGTGGCGAGCACCGCGGCGGTGAGGACGGCCCCGGCGGGCGGGGCGGGGAACGGCACGGCTCACCGCCCCGGGCCGGCGCGGCGCGGGGCGGTGGCCGGAGGCGTCAGCGGATCGCCTCGCGGGGTTCGGTGGTGCAGTCCGGGCCCGGGTAGACCAGGCCGGTGTGGCCGTCCTCGAAGCGGACCACGTACGGTGGCAGGCCGTCCTGGCCGCGCACCTCGATGATCTCGCCCCGCTGGTCGACCATGCCCACCGCCCGGCTGTGGATGTGGAGCTGGTCACCTACCGCTGCGTGCATGGTCTTGCTCCTCGGCTGCGTGCGGACGGAGACGGAGGGCGGGGCGGGTCGCCGCCGCCTTCCGCTGTCTCCACTGTGCTGCGGGGGAGCCGCGCCCGCAACGGCTCACCCGGTCCGGGCGGCGGGTGACCCGAGGTGTTCGGAGAGGTAGCAGCGGACCAGCCGCTTGCATTCGGCGATCAGCGCGGGGTCGCCCTCCGGGTCCCCGCGGAAGGCGAGCTTGAGCACCGCGTCGGCGGCCTCCAGCGCGACCCGCAGGCCGAGCGTGAGGGTCACCGGGTCGGCGGCGGCGAACAGTTCGCCGCCGAGGGCCTGGAGCCGCAGCGCGACCGCGGTGTTGTTGTCGACCTCGGAGTCCAGCAGGTGCCGGTCGTCCCGGACGGCTGCCGGGCCGGCCGCGCCGCCGGGCCCGGTCGGCCCGGCGAGCCCGAAGTCGAGCCGGCCGAAGCCGGGCACGGACCGCTTCATCGTGACGAACTCCTCCACCGCGAGGTCGGTGAACCCGGCCGGGCCGGTGGGGGCGGCGGAGCGCAGCCGGTCGTCGAGCCGGTGCAGGTAGTGGTCGAGGTTGCGGCCGGCGAGCGCGGCGAGCAGGTCCTCCTTGCCCGCGAAGAACTGGTACAGCGTGCCGATCGGCACCCGGGCGCGCTGCGCCACCTCCTTGGTGGTGAGCGCGGTCGCACCGGACTCGTCGAGCAGCGCGGCGCAGGCGTCCAGGATCCGTTCGTAGCGTTCCTGGCTGCGCTGCTGCACCGGTCGCCGCCGCCCGGGGCCGATCCGCCCGTCGGTCCGGTGGCTCCTCGTGTCCGCGCTCATGGGGCCACTGTGCCGCATCTGCCGTTCGGCGGGCCAATCACCGCCACGCGCCGGGCCGGCCGCCCACCGGCCCGGCCGAACCGGACGTCCGCCGGGCCGCCCGCGACTAGGCTCTGCGCTGATCACAGGGGCAGGAGAGGGAGTCATGGGGCAGAAGATCATCCGGTTCTCGGACCTGACGGGCGAACACGCGCAGCGCGAGGAGGACCTGGTGCGCGTCGTCGTCCGGGACCACCCGGACCTGGTGGACGGGCCGGTGGAGATCGAGGCGCTTCCCGCGGAGCTGGCCGGCGTCACCGGGCTGGCGCTGGACCTGGTGACGGTCGAGCTGCACCACCCGGACGGGGAGGAGCCGGAGACCGTCGTGATGACCGCGGAGGCGTTCGACCGGCTGGCCATCGCCGTGCCCATGGCCGAGGTGCTGCGCGGTGCCAAGCGGGTGCCCCGGGGCGTCCCGGCCCAGAGCGCCGGCGCCGCCGCCGTGACCGCCGCGGCGGCGGGCCGCGACCGGCCCAACTACGCGAGCCTGGAGCACGCGGGACGGCCGCACAAGGGCCGCACCACCGACGCCGAGAAGCAACTCGTCCGGGAGCACCTGGCGGAGGTCAACGAGCGGCTGGCGGCCGAGGGCGTCCGCACCGTGGACCTCGGCAACCCGGAGCACGTCGCCCGCTACGGGCTGGAGGAGCTGGCGCGGGAGCGCGGCGCGGCGCAGGCCTGAGGCCGGCTGTCCGGGCCCGCCGGAGCGGCGGCGGCGGTCCGCGCACGGCGGGGGCACCCCGGTGTCACGCTCCGGGAGCGGGTGGGTGCGGGGCGGGGCCGGGCTCCCCGGCCGGGGTGAGCCGCAGCCACTGTCCGGCGGTGCCCGTCCGGTCCGGCGGGGCGGGCACCAGCAGGGCGAGCGCCCGGGTGACGAGCTCCTCGGGCGGCGCGGGGCGCGCGCTGTCGCCGGCCCAGCGGACGGGGACGATCCGCACGGCCGGGCGGTGCAGGTCGTGGTGGCCGCACAGCGGCGTCACGGGGTCCAGCGGCCGGACGGCCAGCAGCACCGTCCCGCCCGGGCGCACCGCCCGGACGGCCGCGGTGATCCCGGCCGGGGTGCCGCTGGTCTCGGCGACCGCGGCCGGCGGGCCCTCGGCGGCGAGCCGGTCCGGCGGCACGGCGAGCCGGACCAGGACGGCGAGCGCCCCCTCGCCGACGACGGCGACCGTGCCGTCGGGGCCGGCTGCCGTGAAGGCCCGGGTGGCGACGTCCCGCGCGGTGGCGGCCCAGGCGCGGGCCGCCGTCAGGTCGGCGATGCCGGGACCCGGGCCGGGACCGGGCACCGTGCCGCTCGCGGGGTGGACGCGGCCCCAGGTGGTGGCGGCGGTGGTGCCCTCGGCGAAGCACAGCTCGTCGGGGCGCAGGCCCGCGGGGGCGGTGAAGCCGCCGTCCGGGCCGCGCCCGACGGCGGTCCACCGCGTCGTCATGCCGGGCCCCCTTCGGCGTCGGCGGCCCGGCCGGCCCGGCCCGTGGAGGTGCGGCCGGTGGAGGTGCGGCCGGTGAACGCGGGGCCGGGCAGCGGCCGGGCGGCGGGGACCGGGCCGGTCCAGTGCAGGGCGGCGCTGACGAAGGTCCGGTCGTCGGCCAGGCGTCGGTAGACCAGCGGGGCCTCCGCCGCCGGGTGATCGGCGAGGACGTCGCCGACGGTGAACCGGCCCTCGGCCAGCAGGTCGAAGAAGAGGTCGCTGAGCGCGGCCTCCTCGGTGTCCCCGAGGCGGGAGACGTGCGAGCCGATCAGGGCCAGCCGCCGGTCGTACAGCGCCTGGAGCGGGACGTCGGCGAGCTCGCCGGGCGGCGAGCCGAGCAGCACCACCCGGCCGCCGGCGGCGGTGGCCGCGACGGCGGTCGGCAGCCCGGCGGCGCTCCCGGTGACGTCCAGGACCAGCGGCGACTCCGCGCCGACCCGGTCGGGCGGCGTGAAGGAGGTGGTCGGCTCGCCGTGCGTGGTCCAGGCCTTCGCGGGGGAGTCCGCCACCGCCAGGACGCTGGGGGCGCCCAGCGCGGCGGCGAGCCGGCGGGTGATCACCCCGAGCAGCCCGGAGCCGATCACGGTGACCGGCTCCCCGGCGCGCTGTCCGCCGAGCAGCAGGCCCTGGAGCGCGGTGATCGCGAGCTGCCAGACCGCGGCGTCCGCCGACGGCACGTGGTCGGGGACGGCGCGCACGAAGCACTCGGGCAGCACGGCGACACTGCGGTGTCCGGCCCGGCGCACCGCGACCCTGGTCCCGGCGGGCAGCGAGGGCGCCCGCCGCACGGTCCCGGCGGCCATGTGGCCGGGGAACTCCGGGAACCGGGCGCCGGCCGCCGGCAGGTCGAGCAGCACCGCCCGTTCGGTGCCGGGGCTGACGATGCTCACCTCGACGTCGACGACCGCGTCGGCGGGCCCGGCCGGGGGCTCGTCCTGCTCCAGGAGCTCGCTCCGGCCGACGCCGGGAATGACCACCGACCGCATGCACGCCTCCGTCGGGGATGTCCGGTCCGCGGACCGGCGACCACACTGGCAGGTTGGCGGCCCGCCGGCGTTCACGGGCGTCCCGGGGCGGGCGGGCCGGGAACGCGCGGTCATCCGCGCTGCGTGACAACTCAGCACTGTAGGTGTCCGGTTGGGGCATGGCAATGCCCGGTGCGGCGGTCCCGCGGACCGGTCGTCCGTGCCCCCACCCGTCGTGTCCGACGTCTTTCCGGACGTCGGCCGGTGGCCTAGCATCGGCTGGGTGTCACGTCGTGCCACAGTGCCTCCGGAGGACGGGTCGTCACGGATCGGACGGTGTGTCGCGCACCGCGCCGTTCGCGCGCCGACGGGGCACGGTGCCGGCCCGCGCACAACCGTTCGTGCGGGTCGGACCGTTCGGCGGCATTCCGTATCACGGCCCCGTTCGCCGCGCGGCCAGGAATGCGGCGGCCGTTCCGGGCGGGGCCCGCGGGGAATTCGGAACCGGCCAGGCCGAATCGGGCCGGTCCGGTCGGGATTCCGCCCTCCGGGGAGGCCGGGAACCGTCCTGACCTGCGTCTGTTCCCCGGCCGGTGCGGTACCCGAACGCACCGGGAACCAACGGAGCTGACGGATCGTCAGTGATGGTGCTGACTGATTCGCGCGCGGACCTTGTGCCGCGCCGAACGGAGGGTAGGGTCGGAGGGAAGTGCCGGGGAATCCGGTCGGCCTGGGGGGCCGCGTCCGCTCGTGCGGTCGTGGGGACGGTAGCGGACAGTGGAGGCGCCATGGGCGTCATCGTTGCGATCGTGCTGGTGTTCCTGGTGTTCCCGACGCGTCCGACCGTGCTCCGGACCGGGTGGGCCGCCCGGGCCGCCGGCCGGCCGGGCTCAGCCGGCGGCGAGCAGCCGCCGGGCCCGGTCCTGGCGTTCGGCCGCGTAGCAGCGGACCAGGTGCGGCACCGTGTACTCCGGCGCCGCGCCCTCCTCGTCCACCAGGTGCTCCTGGGCGAGCGCGCCGAGGATCCCGGCGGCCTCCCCCGCGGTGTAGCGGGTGCGCGCGGCGAACTCGGCGGCGTCGAAGGGCGTGGCCGGCAGCTGGCCGAGCCGGCCGAGCGCCAGCTGGGCGGAGCGCGGCAGGCTCTGCACCGAGGTGTCCAGGAGCGCCCGGACCGAGGTGGGGTCGGCGCTGTCGGTGCTGAGGACGTCCAGCGGACTGTCGTCCTCCAGCCGTGCGGCGACCACCGCCAGCGGCAGGCCCGGCCGGCGTTCCAGACGGGCGGCCAGCACCTGCAGCGCGTACGGGAGCCGGGCGCAGGCCCGGACGATGCGCCGCACCGCCTCGGGTTCGCACTCGATCCGCGAGCGCCCGGTCAGCCGGCCCAGGAGTTCGACCGCGTCCACGGCGGGCAGCGCCGTGACGGTCAGCCGGTGGGCGTCCTCGCGGACCACCAGCTCGTCGAGCCGGCCGCGGCTGGTCACCACGGTGACGCAGTTCTCGCAGCCGGGCAGCAGCGGGCGCACCTGGGCGGCGGAGGTCGCGTCGTCCAGCACCAGCAGGATCCGTCGGCGGGCCACCACGGTGCGCCAGAGCGCGGCGAGTTCGTCCAGCTCCTCCGGCAGCCGGGTCGGCGCCAGACCGAGCTGGCGCAGACAGCGGGCCAGTGCGGCCGACGGGCTGAGGGCGGGCCGCTCCGGGTCCCGCCCGTGCAGGTTGACGTAGAGCTGGCCGTCCGGGAAGCGCTCCTTGGCCCGGTGCGCCCAGTGCAGCGCGAGTGCGGTCTTGCCGGTGCCCGCCATGCCTTCGAGCACCACCACCTCGGCCTGCCCGGGGCTGCCGCCGTGCTCGCCGACCGCCGTCTCCAGGAACAGCATCTCCGCCCGCCGGCCGGTGAAGTTCCGGTTGATCCTCGGAAGTTGGGCGGGGCGGGCGATCGGGTGCAGCTCGGCCCAGGGGGCGCCGCCGGGGTGGTCCTGCTCCGGGGTGCGCAGCAGTTCCTCGTACAGCGACCGGGACTCCGGGCTCGGGTCGACGCCCAGTTCGGCCACCAGGATCCGTCTGGCCCGGTCGTAGCGGGCCACCGCCTCGGCGCCGCGCCCGCTGCGGTGCAGGGCGGTCATCAGGTGCCGCAGGGTGGTCTCGTCGTAGGGGCGGTCGGTCGCCGCCGTCTCCAGTTCGGGCAGCAGCCGCAGGTGGTGGCCGGCCGCCAGTTCGGCGGCGTGGCAGTCGATCAGCGCCGCGGTGCGTTCGGCGGTCAGGGCCTCGCGCACCGAGTCGGCCCAGGCGCCGGCCAGCCCGAGCAGCGGCTCGCCGCGCCACAGTGCGAGCGCGCGCCGGTACCGGGCGCCGGCCCGCTGGGGGTCGGTGGTCTGTGAGCGCGCGGAGGCGAGCAGGTCGTGGAAGCGGTGCAGATCGACCCGGGCGGGATCGAGTTCGGCCAGGTAGCCCCCGGCCGACCGGACGATCCGCAGGCCGGTCCCGCCGCCCGGCGGGTCCTCCAGGAGCCGGCGGATCCGGGCCACGTAGCTGTACAGGACCGCGCGCCCCGAGCGCGGTGGTTCGTCGTGCCACACCCGGTCGATCAGAGCGTCCATCGGGACCACGCGGTTGGCGTCGATGAGGAGGACCGCCAGTACGCACTGCTGTTTCGCGGGTCCGAGGGGGATCGGACGGTCGTTCTGACGTGCTGTGAGAGATCCGAGCAGCTCGAAGTCGATGGCAAGTGACACGGTTGTCCCTTGGTCGGTTTGCCGGTGTGGGTCGGGCGGGGGATCCGCGTTCATTCCAGCACGCAACCGGTGGATCACGGAAGGTGGACGATCGATCCTGAACGCGGTCTTGGCGGTGGACAGTCGAGGTGCGGCCGGAAACAGTCGTTGAAGCTTTTTGACAGATTTGCTCAATGTCCCCACGGCAGCATGCTCGGCGGTCCGCGTCCCGGCCGGGACGCCCCCGAGAGAGGTGGACACCTGTGGGAACCGACCCGACCAGCGGCGCCCCGGCCGCGGAGCTCCCCGGACTCACCGATGCCGAGCGCATCATCGTCGACGGTGTCGCCGAGTACTACTGGCAGAACGACGGGATGCCGCACGAGCGCGGCCGGGTGATCGGCTGGCTGATCGTCAGCGACCCGGTCGAGCAGACCACCGCCGAGCTGACCGCCCGGCTCGGGACCACCCGGGCCGCGATCGACCGGGTCGCCGACCAGCTCGTGCCGGCGGGCGTGGTGTTCCGCCGCGACCTGCCGGACGGCGACGAGTACGCCCTGTACATGAACGACGAGTCCTGGCCGAACGCCGTTCTGGAGGTGTTCGCGAACATCCCCGACTTCGCGACGATCCTCCAGGACGCCCAGCAGGTGCTCGCCGACTCCCCGGCCGAGCGGCGGGAGCGCCTGGACCGCACCGAGCACCTCTTCGGCTTCCTCGCCCGGGAGGTTCCGGCCGTGGTCGCGGGCCACGCGCAGGACGGCTCCGCCGCGCAGTGACCCGGCGCCGGACGGGCCCGCGGAACCGGTCCGTCCGCTCCGGCGGACCGTGCGGCGGCCCCGCCCGTCCGCCCGTCCCGGCGGCCCACCGCGCGCACGCGACGCCCGTCCGGGCCCTCCCGCGCGCACGTCACCCGCTCCGGGAACGCTCCGGGACGCTCCCCGCCGCACCCCCCGGTGCGAACCCGCCCGCCGCGTGACCCACCACCGTGTCCACCCGAGGAGGACGGAGCCCATGACCACTCTGGACGGGATCGCCCCGGCCGTCGAGTCGCTCGGCAGCGCCGCGTACCGCCGCCGGCACGGGGTGCGGCTGGCCTACGCGAGCGGCTCCATGTACAAGGGCATCGCCTCCGCGGACCTGGTGGCCCGGATGGGCCGGGCCGGGCTGCTCGGCTACTTCGGCACCGGCGGGCTGCGGCCCGAGCAGATCGACGAGGCGATCGGCCGGATCCAGCGCGCCGTGGGCCCCGAAGGCCCCTACGGCATGAACCTGTTGGCCTCGGTCGACAGCCCGGACCGCGAGCGGCGCGCCGTCGACCTCTTCCTGGCCCGGCGGGTCCGCCGGGTCGAGGCCGCGGCCTTCCTCCAGCCGAGCGCGGCCCTGGTCCGCTACCGGCTGAGCGGGGCGCGCCGCGCCGCGGACGGTTCGGCCGTGGCGCCCAACTCGGTGATGGGCAAGGTCTCCCGGCCCGAGTCCGCGGCGGCCTTCCTGGCGCCCGCGCCCGCCCACCTGGTCGCGGCGCTCGCCGCCGAGGGGGCGATCACCCCCGAGGAGGCGGCGCTCGCCCCGCTGGTGCCGATGGCGGACGACCTGTGCGTCGAGGCCGACTCCGGCGGGCACACCGACCAGCGTCCGCTGATCGGCCTGCTCCCGGAGATCGTCCGGCTCCGGGACCGCGCCCCCGGCGCGCGGGCGGTCTGCGTCGGGGCGGCCGGCGGCATCGGGACCCCGGAGGCGGTGGCCGCCGCCCTGCTGCTCGGCGCCGACTTCGTGCTCACCGGCAGCATCAACCAGTGCACGGTCGAGGCGGGCACCGCCGACGACGTCAAGGACCTGCTGCAGGCGGCCGGGGTGCAGGACACCGTGATGGTCCCGGCCGGGGACATGCTGGAGATCGGCGCCCGGGCGCAGGTGCTCGGCAAGGGCCTCTTCTTCCCGGCCCGCGCCAACAAGCTCTACGACCTGTACCGGCGCCACGACTCGCTGGAGTCGATCGACGAGGCCACCAGGCGGCAAGTGCAGGAACGTATCTTCAGGCGCAGTTTCGACTCCGTCTGGGCCGAGACCGCCGCCCACTACGCCACCCGCAACCCGGCCGAGCTCGCCCGCGCCGAGAGCGACCCCAAGCACCGGATGGCCCTCGTCTTCAAGTGGTACTTCGTCCAGTCGACCCGGCTCGCGATGAGCGGCGACCGCGAGCGGCGGGTGGACTACCAGGTCGCCTGCGGCCCGGCGATGGGCGCCCTCAACGGGTACCTGGCCGGCACCCCGCTGGAGGACTGGCGCGCCCGGCACCCCGACACCCTCGCCGACCTGCTGATGACCGGCGCCGCCACGCTGCTCCGGCGGCGGCTCACGGAGCTGACCGGACCCTGACCCCGGCGCACCCGCCCGGCCCCGTGCACCGCTCCGCGTCCGTTCACCGCTCCGTGCGTGCTCCCGCCCCGCACCGCGCCCGTCCTCACGCTCCGCGCCCGGCCCCCGCACCGCGCCCGCTCGCGCACGCACGCCGCCGTCGTCCCCACACCCCGGAGTCACCTCGCCATGACGCTCGTCCACCTGTTTCCCGGCCAGGGCGCCCACCGCCAGGGCATGGGGCGCGAACTCTTCCCCCGGTACCCGCACCTGGTGCGCCGGGCCGACGCCCTGCTCGGCTACTCGATCGAGGAGCTCTGCCTCGACGCACCCGCCGACCGGCTCACCGACACCCGCTACACCCAGTGCTCGCTGTACGTCGTCGGCGCGCTCGGCTACCTCGACCTGGTCCGTGAGAGCGGCCGCGTCCCCGACTACGTCGCCGGCCACAGCCTCGGCGAGTACGTCGCCCTGTTCGCCGCCGGGGCCTTCGACTTCCTCACCGGCCTGGAACTGGTCCGCCACCGCGCCGAGGCGATGGCCAAGGCCGCCCCGGGCGCGATGGCCGCGGTGATCGGCCTGCCCGAGGACGACGTCCGGGAGGCCCTGGAGCACGGCGGGCACCACGAGGTGGACATCGCCAACCTCAACGCCCCCGTCCAGATCGTCGTCTCCGGCCCGGAGGAGGACGTCCGGGCCGCCTGCCGCACCCTGGCCGGCCCGGCCGAGGCGGTCATCCCGCTCAAGGTCGGCGGTGCCTTCCACTCCCGGCGGATGGCCGGCGCCGCCGAGGAGTTCGGCGCCGCGCTGGCCGGCTACCGGCTGGCCCCGCTGCGCATCCCGGTCGTCGCCAACACCACCGCCCGCCCGCACACCGACCACGGGCTCGCCGCCGAGCTGCGGGCCCAGCTCACCGCTCCGGTGCGGTGGACCGAGAGCATCCGGTTCCTGCTGGAGCGGCCCGACCCCGAGTTCCACGAGGTCGGCCCCGGCCAGGTGCTCACCGGACTCGTCCGCAAGATCCGCGAAGCTGCGCCCGTCGGCGCGGAAAGGTAATCCCAGGTGGCCGCCGCCGAGTTCACCATCACCGAGCAGGACGTCGAGGCGTTCGCCGCCGCCAGTGGCGACGTCAACCCCCTGCACACCGACGCCGACTACGCGGCCCGGACCTCCTTCGGACGCCCGATCGCGCACGGCGCCCTGGTCGTGCTGCACGCCCTCGCCGCGCTGCCGGCCCGCCGCACCCCGCGCCGGATCACCCGGGTCGCCGCCCGCTTCCACGCGCCCGCCGTGCCGGGCCAGCCGTACCGCCGCACCGCCGCGCGGACCGCCGACGGATACACCGTCAGGGTCGCCGACGGCAGCCGGCTGGTGCTGGAACTCACCGTCGCCACGGAGGCGGGAGCGGCGCGCGAAGGGGCCGTCACCGACGTTCCCGGCCCCCGCCGGGCGAGTGCCGACACCCTCCCCGACGGGGGCGTCGAGGCGGGCGCGCGGCGTGCGGCCGGCTGTCCGGCCGGGGCCGGGCGCTGGCAGGAACTGCTCGCCGCGACCGGCGCCGCCGCCGCGGGCGTCCCGGTGCGCACCGCCCTGCTGCTGGGCTGGGCCAGCTACCTGGCCGGCATGGAGGTGCCCGGCCGGGACTCCCTGGTCTCCGCGCTGACCGTGCACCCCGACCGCACCGAGCCGGGGGAGACGGGCGAGCTGCTGGTGGCCGGCACCGACCGCCGCTACGGGCTGATCCGGCTGGAGGGCCGGCTGCCCGGGCACGGCCGGGTGGAGCTGCGGGTCCTGGCCCGCCGGGAGGCGCCGCGCCCGGACACCGGGCGGCTGCGGGCGCTGCTGCCCGGCGTCCGGCGGGCCGGGGCCGGGGCGGGGGACGGGCCGGGGGAGCGCTCCGGCGGATGGTCCGGGGAGGGCCGCACCGCGCTGGTGGTCGGCGGCAGCCGGGGGCTCGGCGCGAGCCTGGTGCAGGCCCTCGCGCTGGCCGGCTGCACCGTCTACCTGGGACACCGGCGCAGCTCCGCCGACGCCGGGGCGGTCCGTGACGCGCTGGGCGCGGAGGCCGGCCGGGTGCACCTGCTGCCCGGCGACGCCGCCGACCCGGCCTGGGCCCGGGCCGCCCGCGAGCGGATCACCGCCGAGCAGGGCCGGCTGGACGTCCTGGTGCTGAACGCCTTCCCGCCGGTCACCGCGCTCGCCCTGGAACCGGAGTCCGCCGAGCGCGCCGCCGACTACCTGCGCGACGCCCTGGCGCTGGCCCGGACCCCGCTCGCCGCCCTGCTGCCGCTCCTCGGGGACTCCGGGGGCCGGCTGCTCGCGGTCTCCACGGCCTGGGTGGACGCCCCGCCGGCCGGTTGGTCGCACTACGTCACGGCCAAGCTCGCGCTGGAGGGACTGGTCCGCGCCGTCGCGGCCGAGCACCCGCCGGTCGCCTGCACCGTGCTGCGGCCGGGCCGGATGCGCACCGCCTTCTCGGACTCGGTGCTCGGCGCCGGGACGGTCCTGGACACCGAGCCGGTGGCCGCCGCCGTCCTCGCCCACCTCGCGGGGGGCACGGCGGAGCCCGGGCGGGTGGAGGTGCTGGACCGCTTCGGGGAGCCCGGGGCCGGGCAGGCCCCGGCGCCCGCCGTCGCGGCCGGGCCCGCGGTGGCCTCCGCGCCCGCGGGGGTGCCGGAAGCGGCCGCGGTGGCGCCGGAAGCGGCGGCGGTCCTCCCGGCGGCACCGGCGGCGACCGCGACCTCCCCGGCCCGACCGGCCCGCGGCCGGCTGGTCGTCTCGGCCACCTTCACCACCGATCCCCTCGACGGGCCGCTGCGCGACTGGACCGACCGGCTCGGCCTCGGTCTGGAGGTCGTCCGGGCCGACTACGGTCAGGTCTTCCAGCAGCTCCTGGACCCCGCGGCCGAGAGCGGCCGCAACCGGGCCGGCTGCAACCTCGTCCTGCTGCGCCTGGAGGACTGGCTCGAAGGCGACCCGGACCGCACCGCCGACGACTTCGCCCGCGCGGCCGCCGGCCTGTGCGAACGCTCGCCCGTGCCGCTGCTGGTGCTGCTCTGCCCCGCGACGCCGCAGGCCGACCGGGACCGCCTGGCCGCCCTCCGCGAGCGGCTGACCACCGGGCTCGCCGCCGTGCCCGGCGCCAGGCTGGTCGACGCCGGGGACTGGGACGCGGGCCACCGGCAGGACGACCGGCACGACGCCCGCCGGCTGCGGATGGCCCACATCCCGTACACCGCGGCCGGCTGCGCGGAACTCGCCACCACCGCGGCGCGCGTCGTACGGGCGGCGCTCGTCCCGCCCGCCAAGGTGCTGGTGCTGGACTGCGACCGCACCCTGTGGGACGGCGTCGTGGGCGAGGACGGACCGCTGGGCGTGCGGGTCGGACCCGGCCACCGGCGGCTCCAGGAGTGGGCGGTCGGGCTGCGGGCGCAGGGCGTGCTGCTCTGCCTGGCCAGCAAGAACGAACCCGAGGACGTCGCCGCCGTGTTCGCCGCCCGGACCGACCTGGCGCTGCGGGACGAGCACCTGACGGCCCGCCGGGTGAACTGGGAGCCGAAGCCCGACAACCTCGCCGTGCTCGCCCGCGAACTCGACCTCGGCCTCGACTCCTTCGTGCTGATCGACGACAACCCGGTCGAGATCGCCGCCGTCCGCGCCGCCCGGCCGCAGGTGCTCGCCCTCACCTGCCCCGCCGACCCGGCGGAACTCCCCGGCTTCGTGGACCGGATCTGGGCCTTCGACCGCCTCCGGGTCACGGCCGAGGACCGGGCCCGCGCCGCCTTCTACCGGGCGCGCGGCGAACGCGACCGGCTCCAGCGGGCCTCCGGCTCCTTCGCCGACTTCATCCGGGACCTCGACCTGCGCGCCGAGGCCCGCCCGGTGGACGACGGCACGCTCGCCCGGGTCGCCCAGCTGACCCAGCGCACCAACCAGTTCAACATCGCGCCCGCCCGCCGCCAGGAGGCGGAGCTGCGGGCGCTGCTGGCCGATCCGGCGGTGCGCTGCCGCACGCTGACGGTCGCCGACCGCTTCGGGGACTACGGCCTGGTCGGCGCCGCGCTGCTGCGCGTCGACGGCCGGACCGCCGGGCTGGAGGCGTTCCTGATGAGCTGCCGGGTGCTGGGGAAGGGCGTCGAGCACGCCTTCCTGGCCGGGCTGGCGGCCGAACTCCCGGACGGGTGCGAGGTGCTGCGGGTGGTCTTCCGGCCCACCGGGCGCAACCGGCCGGCCCGGGGCTTCCTCGACGCGGTGGCCGGCGAGTGGGCGGCCGAACAGCCCGACGGCACGGTGGTGTACGAGCTGCCGGTCGAGGCGGCCAGGTCGGTCGCGTTCCGGCCGGAGACCGTCGGGGAGCCGGGCGGCGGGGAGGCCGAGGAGGCCGATGCGGCCGCATCGCGTCCCGACCCCGGTCACACCGCCCTCGTCGCGCTCGCCGAGGGGACGGCCGCCGAGGGGACGGCCGCTGCCGTGACGGGCGCCGAGGGGGCCGCCGGAGCGTCCGGAGCCCTCGGGGCGCCGGGCCCGGACGCCCCTGCGGAGGACCCCGGGACGGGCGCGGCGGCCCGGCGGACCGCTCTGGCCCGCGTCGTCGAGGTGCTGGCCACGACCCTCGGGGTGCCGGCGGCCGAGCTGGGCGCCGGTACCACCCTGGAGGAGCTGCGGCCCTCCTCGCTCGCCGCGGTGGACGCCACGGTGGCGCTGGAGGAGTGGTACGGCGAGCTGCCGGCCACGCTGCTCTTCGAGCACCGCACGCTCGGCGCCCTGGCGGACGCGCTCGTCCCGGCGGCCGGGGGCACGGCGGCGCCGGTCGCGCCGGTGGCCGCACCCGTCGCCGCACCCGTCGCCGTGCCGGTGGCCGTGCCCGGTGCGGCGTTGCCCGCCGGCGCCGGGCCCGCCGACGCGGTGGCCGTCATCGGCCTGGCCGGCCGCTACCCGGGCGCCCGGGACGTCGACGAGCTGTGGCACAACCTGGCCGCCGGGGTCGACTCGGTCGGCGAGGTCCCCGCCGAGCGGTGGGACCACGGCCCGCTCTACGACCCGGACGGCGGCCCCGGCCGCACCTACTCGCGCTGGGCCGCGCTGATCGACGGCGTGGACGAGTTCGACTCCCTCTTCTTCGGCATCTCGCCCGCCGAGGCCGAACTGATGGACCCCCGACAGCGGCTCTTCCTGGAGACCGCCCACCAGGCGCTCCAGGACGCCGGCTACACCCCCGAGGGCATCGGCCGCGACACCGGCGTCTACGTCGGCGCGATGGCCAACGACTACGGCCTGTTCAGCGCAGTCGGAGCGCTCACCGGGGACAGCCCGTACCCGTGGGCGGAGGGCTACCAGATCGCCAACCGGGTCAGTCACCAGTTCGACTTCACCGGCCCCAGCCTGACCGTGGACACCGCGTGCTCCGCCTCCGGCACCGCCCTCCAGCTCGCCTTCGAGGCGGTCCGGCGCGGCGACGTCTCCGCGGCCGTCGCGGGCGGGGTCAACCTCGTCCTGCACCCGGCCCGGCACATCCAGTACGCCCGGATGGGCATGCTCGGCCGGGGCGGCCGCTGCCGGTCGTTCGGCGCGGACGCGGACGGCTTCGTCCTGGGCGAGGGCGTCGGCGCCGTGGTGCTCAAGCGGCTCGACCGGGCACTCGCCGACGGCGACCACGTGCACGGCGTGATCCGCTCCGCCGTCGCCAACTCGGACGGCCGCACCAACGGCTTCACCGTGCCCAGCCCGGCCGCCCAGGCGGACCTGGTCCGCCGGGCCCACCGCGCCGCCGGGGTCGACCCGGCGACGATCGGCTACGTCGAGGCCCACGGCTCGGGCACCGCGCTCGGCGACCCGATCGAGGTGCGCGGCCTCACCGAGGCGTTCGGGCCCCGTCCGGAGGGCGCCGCGCCCTGCGCGCTCGGCAGCGTCAAGAGCAACCTCGGCCACCTGGAGTCGGCCGCCGCCGTCGCCGGTCTCACCAAGGTGCTGCTCCAACTCCGCCACCGGACCCTCGTCCCCAGCCTGCACGCCTCGCCGGCCAACCCGCGGATCGACTTCGCGCGCTCCCCGTTCCGGGTGCAGGAGACGGCGGCCGAGTGGACCGGGGACGGCCCGCTGCGGGCCGGTCTCAGCTCCTTCGGGGCGGGCGGGGTCAACGTCCACCTGGTGATCGAGGAGCCGCCGGCCGTCGCCGCCGCCCCGGGCGAGGACGGCGAACCCCGGCTGATCGTGCTCTCCGGACACGACGAGGCGGAGCTGCGCGCGGACGCCCGGCGCCTCGCGGCGGCCCTCGGGGACGGCCGGTCCCTCCCGCCGGCCGACGTCGCCGCCACCCTGCGGGGCGCGCGGCCGGCCCGCGCCGAGCGGATCGCCTTCACCGTGCGCGGCGGCCGGGAACTGCGCTCGGCCCTGGCGGCGGTGGGCGACGGACGGTTCGGCGAGGTCCCCGGACTGGTCCGGGGGCGGGCCGACGAGCGCGGCGGGCTCGGCGACGTGTTCGGCGCCGGCCCCGAGGGCGCGGCGCTGCTGCGGGCCCGGCTGCGCGACGGCGAACTCTCCGCGCCGGCCCGGCTCTGGGTGCACGGCGCCGTGCTGCCCTGGGCGGCGGTGGACGGGCCCGACCGGCGCCGGGTCAGCCTGCCGCCGGCCCGCTTCGCACCGGTCCGGCACTGGCTGCCGGCGAGTCTCACGGCGAGTCTGACGGCCGCTCCGCCGGTCGGTCCGGCGGTCGGTCCGGCGACGGGGACCGCGTCCGCCGCCGTGCCGCCCGCCGCCGTGGCGGCCGAGGCCGCGCCGGAGACCGTGTTCCACCGTGCCGGCTGGACGCCCGCCGCGCGGCCGGCCGCCACCGCCCTGCCGGACGGTCTGCTGGTCGTCGTGGTCGGCGGCGGGACGCTCGGCACCACCGTGCCGGACGCCGGGGTCCGGGTGGTCACCGCGGCCGACGCGGCCGGCGTACCCGGGCTGACGGCCGCCCACCCGGCCGGGTGGCCGGTGCTCGTCCTCGACCTGCGTCCGTACACCGAAGGGCCGCGGCCGCTGGAGCAGACCGCCGCCCTGGCGCTGGAACTCGGCGCCCGGGCGGTCCGCACCGGCCGTGCGGTCGCCTGCGTGACGGTCGGCCGGACCGCCGACCCCGCGGTGGCGGCGCTCGACGCGCTCGGCCGCACGCTCGCCCTGGAGGGCGTGCCCCTGCGGCTCGGGCGCGTCGAGGCGGGCGAGTCCGAACTGCCCGCGCTGGGCGAGCTGGTGGCCGACGCGCTGGGGGAGGAGCGCGCCGTCCGGTACGCCGACGGCCGGCGCCTGGTCCCGGCGGCAACCCCGCTGCTCGGCGCCCAGCTGCCGGTCGCTCCGCCGTCCGCCGTCCCGCCGTCCGCCGTCCCGCCGTCCGTGAGCCGATCGACCGGGGCCGTCCTGATCACCGGCGGCGCCGGCGGGGTGGGCCGGCTGATCGCCGCGCACCTGGCCGGGCACCACCGCGTCCCGGCGCTCGTCCTGCTCGGCCGCTCCCCGGCCTCCCCGGAGACCGACCGGCTGCTCACCGAACTGCGCGGCCACGGCGCGGCGGCGCACTACCTCCGGGCGGACGTCACGGACGAGGCGTCGCTCGGCGCGGCGCTCGCCGGGGCCCGCGCACTGGCCGGTCCGCTGCACGGCATCGTCCACGCGGCCGGGGCCCTGGCCGACGGCCCGTTCAGCGGCAAGTCCCCGGAGGGCATGCGGCGGGTGTGGGCGCCCAAGGTGGCCGGCACCCTGCTGCTGGACCGGCTGACCGCCACCGATCCGCTCGAATTCGTCCTGCTGACCTCCTCGTTCGTGGGATGGACCGGCAACGCGGGCCAGAGCGACTACGCCACCGCCAACCGGTTCCTGGACGCCTTCGCCGAGCACCGGGAGGCCCTGCGCGGCCGGGGGCTGCGCCACGGGCGGACGGTGTCGGCGGCCTGGCCGCTCTGGCAGGACGGCGGCATGCGGATGCCCGCCGAGGTCGAGCGGCTCACCGCGACGACCACCGGTCTGGTGGCCCTGGCCACCCCGGCCGCGCTGCGCGCCCTGGACCGCCTGCTGACCGTCGGGTCCGGCGCGTACCTGGTGGGCCACGGCGACCCGGCGCGGATCGCCCGCGCCATCGGGTCCGGGGGTGCCGGGAGTGCCGGGAGTGCCGACGGTGTCGGCCCGACGGACCCGGGTGCGCCCGCCGTCGTACCGGGGCGGCCCGACGCCGTGCTGACCGCCGAGGTCTCGGCCCTGCTCAAGCTGCCCACCGGGGTGCTGCGGCCGGACGACAGGTTCGGCGACGTCGGGATGGACTCGGTGCTCACCGTGCGGCTGGTGAACCGGGTGAACGAGCTGTTCGGCCTGGCCCTGACGCCCGCCGCGCTCTACGAGCACCCGACGGTGGGCTCGCTGGCGGCGTACCTGACGGAGCGGCACGGGGTCGTCGTGCGGACCGAGCCCGAGCCCGTTCCCGTGCCGGTGCCCGTGCCGGTGGCCGCTCCGGCGCCCGCCCCGGTGGCGGTCGCGGCGGCCGGGCCCGTACCGGAGCCCCGGCCGGCCGGGGACACCGGGGCGGAGCCGATCGCGGTGATCGGGATGGCCGGGCGCTTCCCCGGGGCCCGGAACACGGACGAACTGTGGGCCAACCTGCTCTCCGGCCGTGACAGCGTCGGCCGGACCGCCGCCGACGGTCCCGGCGCGGACGGGACCGTCGGCGCGCCGGACGGCGGGGTCGGGGGGCCGGGCCGCCGCGGGGCCGCCGGCGCGGGCCCGGCCGGCGGCGGCCACGACGCCGGGGGCCGGT
>NZ_JBHJRC010000043.1:0-21129 GCF_042261735.1 Kitasatospora sp. NPDC056327
CACCGCGGTCGGGCTGCTGACCATCACCGCGGTCCTGCTGACCGCGACGGGAACCTTTGAGCGCACGGTGTGGTGGTGGGCGCTGACCGTACTGACCGCGAGCGGCTGGGTGGCGGTGGCGGCCATGGAGGCGGGGCACGGCCGCAGCGAGGAGGAACCGGACGAGTAGGGGGCGCCCGCGGTGGTCAGCGCCGGGGATGCGCCCGGCCCCGCCGGCGTCGTTCCTGCGGACCCTCGGAACGGGCCCGCGCATTGCCCCCCGCCCAGATCCCACAGAGATCCCGCGGAGGTCCCGCGGGGAGCCCGGCGGGACGGCCCGGCTCCGTCAGGTCTGTGCGACGAAGACGTGCGCCGCGATCTCCTTGCCCAGCTCGGCGGCGTTGTCGCCGTTGCCCACCAGCACCCCGCCGACCCCGGCGGTCACCCGCACCGTGGAGCCCGGCCGGACCCCGGCCCGGCGCAGCGTGCGCATCAGGTCCCCGTCGGTCTGGATCGGCTCGCCGATCCGGCGGACCACGACGTCGGCGCCGTCGTCGCCCGGCAGCACCGTGTCGAGCGGGACGAGCCCGGCGTCGAAGCCCTCGCCCTCGGCCTTGGCGTCGCCCAGCTCGTCCAGCCCCGGGATCGGGTTGCCGTACGGGGACTGGGTCGGGTGGCCGAGCATGGCGAGCACCTTGCGCTCGACCGTCTCGCTCATCACGTGCTCCCAGCGGCAGGCCTCCTCGTGCACCTGCTCCCACTCCAGGCCGATCACGTCGACCAGCAGGCACTCGGCGATGCGGTGCTTGCGCATCACCCGCACCGCGAGCCGGCGCCCCTCCTCGGTGAGCTCCAGGTGGCGGTCGCCCGCGACCCGGAGCAGGCCGTCGCGTTCCATCCGGCCGACCGTCTGGCTGACCGTGGGCCCGCTCTGCTCCAGGCGCTCGGCGATCCGCGCGCGCATCGGGGTGATGCCCTCCTCCTCCAGCTCCAGGATGGTGCGAAGGTACATCTCAGTGGTGTCGATCAGCCCAGACATCGCCGCTGGCTCCGTTCCTCGGTGTCCTCACCGCCAATTCTGACGTACCGCGCCGACAACCGGCTCCGACCCGGGCTGCCGGGAACGGCATTTCACGACTGTTGACAGCGGCCCCGGTGAGGCAGCACGGTGCTCGCCGTAGCTTTCTCCCCCGCGCGGACCGAACCACCACGGCCGCCCCACCCGGCCGGATCCCCCACCGGCAGAGAGCGAAGGCAGCAGATGAGCGAGCTGGTCGACCGGTACTTCGACGCCGCGATCGCCCACCTCCGGCGGGTCCGCACCGAGGAGGCGGAGAACATCGAGGCCGCCGCCGCCCTGCTGGCCGACGCGATCTCCGGAGGACACCGGATCTTCACGTTCGGCGCCGGCCACTCCTCGCTGGCCGCCCAGGACGTGGTCTACCGGGCCGGCGGGCTGGTCCCGATCAACCTGCTGGAGGTCCCGGGCATGGCCGGGGTCACGGTGATGCCGGCGCCGCTGTCGAGCGCGCTGGAGCGGGTCTCCGGCCTGGCCACCGCCACCCTGGACCTGACCCCCGCCACCACCGGTGACCTGCTGTTCCTGATCTCGCTCTCCGGCCGGCAGGTCATGCCGGTCGAGCTGGCCCAGCACGCCCGGGAGCGCGGCCTGAAGGTCGTCGGGCTGACCTCGCTCGCCTACCCCGGCGAGATCGCCTCGGGGCACCCCTCCGGCACCTACCTCAAGGACCACTGCGACGTGGTCCTGGACAACAAGATCGCGATCGGCGACGGCGAGCTGACCCACCCCGGTGCCGAGGCCACCTTCGGCCCGGTCTCCACCATCGTCACCAGCGCGCTGATGCAGGCCGTGGTCGCCTCCGCGGTGGGCCGGCTGGCCGACGCGGCGCTCGACGGCACCGGCGCCACCCCGCCGCTGTTCCGCTCCGGGAACGTGCCCGGCGGGACCGAGTGGAACGCCAAGCAGATGGCCGACAACGCGGAGCGGATCTTCTACAGCCACTGATCCGCCCCGGCGCCGGCCGTCCGGGCCTGCGGCGTTCCTCCGGTCCGGTCCGGACGATCGGCGGACGGCCCGAGGGCCGTCCGTACGGGCGGACGTACGCCGACCATCCCTCCACGGTGGACGCCCGTGCCCGTCCGGGGTCCGGAAGCGGCGGACCGGACCCCGGTCGCATCGTCTCCGCAGCGCCGCGCCCCCGTGTCCTCCGTGCGCCGCCCCGTGCGCCCCGTCCGGGGCGGCGGGGCACGCCCTGCGGGGGTCCCGGCGGGTCGGACGGACCGCCCCGGAGGCCGTCGCACGGCGTCCTCCGCGCGGTGCCGCCGCCCCGGCCCGCCCGCCGGCCTTGATCGATCCGGGTGCCCCGGCCGAGGCGTACCGGCCCGTCCCGCTGGGCAGAACCGCCGCAGCGGCGAACGCCGGGGGGCGGAGCGACAGGTGGGGAACGGAATGACGTCGGGTGCGGGTGGGGCGGAGCGGGCGGTCCGGGAGCGCGAGCTGCTGCCGGACCTCTTCTGGGCGGCCGACTCGGCCTCCCAGCAGGGACAGACCAGGGCGGTGCGGCTCTCCGCCGCCGAACTGCTGCTGCTGGTCGCCGCCGCCACGGCCGGCTCCGCCGACGGCGGGCCCTGGGCCTGGATCGCCGCCGTCGCCTACCTCGGCGCGGTCGCCGTGTCCGCCGTGATCAGCCGGCAGAACCCGCAGGGCCTCTGGTACGAGGGCCGGGCCGCCGCCGAGTCGGTCAAGACCCTGGCCTGGAAGTTCGCCGTCCGGGCCGACGCCTTCCAGCCGCCGCCCCGCCCGCTGCCGGACGCCGAGGCTCTCTACGGCCTGCAGCTCGGCCGGGTGCTGCACGCCTTCCGGGGCAGCCGCGCGGTCGGCCCCGGCCTGGCCGGCCGCCCCGCCGACAGCCAGATAACCGCGGCCATGCGGGGCCTGCGCGAGCAGCCGCTGAGCGTGCGCCGGGACGTCTACCTGCGCGAACGGATCCAGGTGCAGCAGGACTGGTACCGCTCCAAGGCCCGTTCCTGCGCCCGGGCGGGGTTCTGGACCGGGGTGGCCGGGGTGGGGCTGCCGCTGCTCGGCCTGGTGCTCGCGGTGCTGCGGGCGATGGGACAGTTCACCTTCGACGCCCTCGGCACCGTCTCGGCCGTGGCCGCCTCGGTCACCGCCTGGGCGCAGCTGCGCCAGTACCGCCCGCTGGCGGCCGCCTACGGCCTGGCCGCCGACGAGCTCGCGCAGATCCGCGCCCAGCTCGCCCACCTCGACGTCGGCTCGCCCGCCGCCGAGGAGCTCTGGGCCCGCTTCTCCCGCGACGCCGAGGACGCCGTCTCCCGCGAGCACACCACCTGGCAGGCCCGCCGCGAGGTCAACGGCGCGGCCGACCGGGAGGCCTGAGCCGGAGCGACCGTTCCGGGCGCGTACCGCTCAGAAGTACCCGAAGAAGCGGTCCCACCAGCTGAAGCGCTCACGGTGCCGGGCGGCCGGCCGCCCCCCGTCCGCCGGCCCGCGCACCTCCTGCCGCGCGGCCGGGGTCATCGGCGGACCACCGGGGTGATCGGGTCCTTGCCGGCGAGGACGGCGAGGACGTTGTCGACGGCGAGGTCGCCCATCGCCTGCCGGGTGCGGACGGTGGCGCTGCCCAGGTGCGGGGCGAGAACCGCGCGTTCCTGCGCGAGCAGGGCGGGCGGGACGGCGGGCTCGTGCTCGAAGTTGTCGACGGCGGCGGCGAACAGCGCACCGGAGGCCAGGGCGGCGGCGAGCGCCTCCTCGTCGACGACCCCGGCCGTCATCGAGACCACCACCGCGCCGGGCGGCAGCAGCGCGAGCCGGCGGGCGTCCAGCAGGTGCCGGGTCTCCGCGCTCAGCGGGCAGGTGACGACGAGGACGGGCGAGGTGGAGAGCAACTGCTCCAGCGGCAGCCACTCGGCGCCGTCCGCCTGCTCGGGCGCCAGCGGGTTGCGGTTGTGGTAGCGGACCGGCATGTCGAAGCCCCGGGCACGGCGGGCCACCGCCTGCCCGATCCGGCCCATCCCGAGCACGCCCAGCGGGGTGCCGGTGAGCTCGACGCCGAGCAGGAAGTTGGGGGTCCAGGCCCAGGGTTCGCCGGAGCGCAGCAGGCGCTCGCCCTCGCCGAGCCGGCGGGTGGCCGCGAGCAGCAGGGCCCACGCCATGTCGGCGGTGGCGGCGGTGAGCACGCCGGGTGTGTTGGTGACCGGGATGCCGCGCTCGGCGCAGGCGGCCAGGTCGATGTTGTGGTGGCCGACCGCGTGGTTGGCGACGACGGCGAGGTCCGGGCCCGCGGCGTCGAGGAGTTCGGCGTCCACGCGGTCGTCGAGGGTGGTGATCAGGGCGCGGCGGCCGCGGACGGCGGCGAGGAGGTCGGCGCGGTCCATCGGCTGGTCGGAGTCGTGGACGGTGGCCGGGAGGTTGGCGGTGAGCCGTTCGACGACACCGGGGGCGAGGCGGCGGGTGACCAGGACCGGAGGCAGCTCGTTCATGGGCCGAATCTACGCTCCGCCCCCTCGTCCGGGCCGGAGGAGGGGGCGGTGTGCCATCTATGGCACCTGCGTTCGGCAGGCCTTGCGACGGGTTCCGTCCGCCCGGTCGACGCGGTCCCGCAGCGAGCGCGTCAGGACCTCGCCGACCGCCCCGACGAGTGCCGAGGCGAGGACGAGCAGGCAGCCGGCGACGGTCACGCGGCCGAGTCGAGTTCGAACCAGACGAGCTTGCCCCGCTTCTGCGGCTCCGCGCCCCAGCGCTGGGTGAGCCCGGCGACGAGCTGGAGGCCGCGTCCGCACTCGGCGGGCTCCTCACCGGCGGTGGAGCGGCGCGGTCTGGGCAGGGCGCCGCTCTCGTCGCCGACCGAGACCCGGAGGGTGCGGCGGAGGAAGAGGATCTGGACGACGGGGGCGGCGGTGCGACCGTGCCGCCAGGCGTTGACGATCAGCTCGACGAGCGCGAGCTCGGCGTCGAGGATGCGGTCGGACTCCCACCCGGCGCGCGACATCGCGTCGCGCAACGACTGGCGGGCGAGGGTGAGGGAGGGAGAGTTGAGGCTGGGGATACACACGGGGGAACTCCCTGCGGTGTAAGGAGGGGCACACCTTGGGGTCTGTCGCCGTGAACGGGCCCGTAGCGGGACTGGAGGCGCCGCGTACGAGTGCTCTTCGGTGCCCGGGCAGGCGGTACCAACTGCCCTCGGGTTGGACGTTACTGACAGACCGTCTGGCAAGCGGTCATAGCAACTGTAGGCCAGAATCCCTCAACTATGCAACACTCTCTGCATTCACTTCCACACTGTCGGTAGGCTTCGGATCCGACAGCACCTGTTCGAGCAGGAAGGTAAGCACGTGGGGTTCAGGACCGATATCAGCGAACGCCAACGCCGATTCGGCGATGAACTGAGACGAATGCGCAACGCCGCAGGCCTGTCCTCCGCCGAGATCGGCGAAGTACTCGGGATGAAGGGTCCCGCCGTCAGCCACACCGAGGCCGGGCGACTGGGCCTCAACCTTGAGCGGCTCGCCCTCTGGCTCGACGCATGCAACGTCACCGATCCCGAGTACCGCACCGGCCTCGTCGCGTTGTGCAACAGCAACGGCAAAGGATGGTGGAGCGAGTACCGGCCCTTCGTCGTACCCGCCGCACTCGACCTGGCCGAGTTCGAATCGACGGCCACCGGACTCGCCAGCTACCAGACCCACCTCATCCCCGGCCTCCTCCAGACGAGGGGATACACCGAAGTCATCCACGAATACACCGAACGGAAAGTCGAGTTCCGCGGCAAACGCCAACAGGTACTGACCGCCGAGAAGGCCCCGCCCTTCCATGCCGTGATCCATGAAGCTGCCCTCCACATGATGTACGGCGGGCCGGCCGTCATGCGGGAGCAACTGAATCATCTGATCGAGATGTCACGCCTTCCTCATGTGACGATCCAGATCCTCCCGTTCGACTGCACGGTCTACGCATCGACCGACACCGCGTTCGTGCTGCTGCACGGTCCCCATTCACGGCTGGACACCGTTCTGCTGGAGAACCCGCACGGCCAGACCTTCTTGGGAGATCCTGAAGGAGTGGCGGCGTTCCGGCGGAAGTTCGACCGGCTCAAGGGCATGGCGCTCCCGCCCCTGGACTCCACCACGTCCGGGCCTTCGGCAGCCTTTCGTGACTCGTGGGGCATGATCCAGCACGTCCGTTACAAACTCCTGGAGAGGTAGCCATGGAGAAGCTCAACTGGCAGAAGTCGAGTTTCAGTGGGGAGGACGCCGACTGCATCGAGATAGCCTCCGGCAGCAGCGACATCCACATCCGCGAGTCCGACGACCCCGCCACCGTCATCACCGCCACCAAGGCCCAACTCGCCGCCTGGATCGAAGACATCAAGGCCGACAACCGCATCCACTGACTTCCGGGGCCGCTCCCGCGCGGCGCGGGAGCGGCCCCGGAAGAGCGGGCCCGGCTCACCCCGTGGGGGCCCGCAGCCAGGGGTCGACGGAAGCCCTCGCACCCGCCGCGAAGCGGTGGCCGAGGGGGGTGAGTGCTCCGCTCGCCGCCAGGAGGTCCACGGCCTCGTCGGTCAGGCCGCGCCAGTGCAGGAAGCGGGACCGGGCCTCGGCGGCGGACGGTCCCTCCGTGCCGCGGTGCGCCCGGACCCGGGTGCCCCAGAAGGCCGTGACCGCCAGGTGGGCGTAGACGGCCTGGAACAGCGAGCCGACCGGCCTCGGGGTCAGCCCGAAGGCCTTGAACACCCGGGTGTCGCCCCGGTCGTAGAGTTCCGCGCGGTCCAGCACCGCGCCCAGCTTCACGTGCTGGAACTCGTGCGCCAGCAGCAGCGCGAGCACCGGCGGGCCGGCCGGGCGGGCGATGCCGACCGCGCCGAAGGCCTGCCGGGCCGCCGAACTCACGTCGTGCCCGGCCGGGTCCGGCCGCAGCGGGGTGACGGTGGTCAGGCCGGCCCACAGGCCCTCCGCGTACCCGGGCAGGTCCCGGTCCAGCAGGTCGGCGGCCGTCCGCAGGTCCCCGGCCCACGCCTCGTGTTCCGCCTCGTCCAACCGGTCCGCGACCGGCCAGCGGTGGGCGGCGCGGCCCGGGTCGACGTCCTCCAGCGCGAGCACCCGCCCGGCCCCCAGCCCGACCCGCCGGACCGGCTGCCAGCGCGGGTCGTCCGGACCGGTGACGACGCCGTCGTCCGTGCGGGCGCGCCACCCCGTGGGCCCGCCGGTCACCCGGGCCTCGCGCACGCCCCGGCCCAGCACCAGGCGGCCGAGCGTCGGCAGGTGCAGGATCCCCTCCCGGACCGGCACCGTCACGGTGTCCCCGCGCCCGGCCTCGGCTGCGGCCGCGGCGGCCAGCTCCGCCAGCGGGCCGAGGCCGGCGTCCGGGTCGCCGCCGAGCCGCCGGGCCGCCCACGCCCGGACGTACGGGTGGGCGAACACCGCGTCCACGGCCGCCGGTTCGGTGGCGTCCAGCTCGGCGAGCAGCTCCCAGGCGGCCGAGCGGGCCAGGCCCGAGGAGCCGTGCACGGCGGCCAGCATCGCCCGGGTGAGGGAGAGTTGGGAGGCGGCCAGGGCGCGGACCGTCCCCGCGCCGCCCAGCCCGAGGGCCAGCTCGTCCAGTTGCGCCTCCGAGAGCCCCGGCCCGGCGAGGTCCGCCGCCGGTGCGGCAGGCACCGGGACCCCGCCCGGCCCGGCCGCCCCGGCCGCCCCGGCCGCCCCGGCCGCACGGTCCGCCCGCGCGGCCAGCCCGTCGACCAGCTCCCGCAGGTCCGCGCAGTACACCGAGGGGTGGTCGAAGGAGCCCTCCCGGTAGCGGTGCGCGTACAGGCCCCCGCCGCAGGAGCGCACCACCGGGCAGGCCCGGCAGGTCGGGCTCAGCCCGGCCAGACCGGACTGCCGGGCGGCCATCCCCGGGTGCCGGGCGACCTCGTCGAGGCTGTGCCGGAAGACGTCCATCCCGGTGGCGGGCGCGCCGTCGTAGGCGGTCTTCAGGCTGTCCGCCTGCTCGTACGTGCCGTCCGTCTCCAGCACCACCAGGTCGACCGGCTCCAGCCCGAGCGCCTCGGTGAGCCCGGACAGCCCGGACAGGGTGCGGTGCACCGAGTCGAAGGTGCGGACGGCGAACGGACGCCCGTCCGCCTCCCACAGCGCGTGCACGGCCAGCAGCCAGGCCGCGTACGGCGCGGGGCCCAGCCCGGCGGGCCGGTCCGGCGGCTGCTCCCAGGTGGCGTGCGGGAGCAGGAAGTCGACGGCGGGCGGCTCCAGTGCGGCGAGTGCCCGGTAGACGGCGGCCGGGTCGTTGGCGGCGTCGACGGTGCAGAGCAGTCCCGCGTACAGGTGCCGGAAGCGCGGCTCGCGCAGCAGTGCGACGGCGCGCAGCACCTGCGGGTGGCTGGAGCGGCCGTCGGCGAACCGGCGGTGCCGGTCGTTGGCGGCCCGGTCCCCGTCGAGCGAGATGCCGACCCGGATGCCGAGCGCGTCGAACAGCTCGCAGAGGGCCGGGGTGAGCCGGACCCCGTTGGTGTGCACCCGCAGGTCGAGTTCGCACACCTCGGGCAGCGCGGCCCGCAGCAGTTCCGCCGTCCGCCGGAACACCTCCGGTCCGGCCAGCAGCGGCTCGCCCCCGTGCAGGACGACCCGGACGCCGGTCAGCCCGTGCGCGGCGGCGTGCTCCCCGATCCGTCCGGCGGCGGCCGCCAGCACGTCCTCACCGACGACCCGGGGGCGCGAGCGCCAGCCGGTGTCGGCGTGCTCGTAGACGTAGCAGTGGTCGCAGGCGAGGTCGCACCGGCTGTGGACCTTCAGGACGAACTGCGTGCACGGCGGCGGGGGCGGAGACGTCATGACCGCACGTTTCCAACCCCTGCCGCCGATTAATCACGGCGCCGGGCAATCCGGGGTCAGATCGAGGAGTTGAACGGCGAGACGGCCCGGGCCCCCGCGCCGGGCAGCGCGAGTTCGAGCCTGCGCGTCAGCTCGCCCGCGTCCAGCCTCACCAGGTCGGCCAGGGCCGGGCGGTCCCCGGTGCCGGGCCGCGCGGGCCGTTCGGTCACGGTGTGCGGTGCCACGGTCTTTTCCATGTCCAACTCCCGATCGTCAGGTTTCCGGTCCGTGCTGCAGATCCGCCTGCCGGCGCCGGTCACGTCGGCGGCAGCTCGATCGACGTGTCCAGCCACTCCCCCACCCGGGCCGACTCGGTGAGCGGGTGGCCCTCCCCCAGGTAGGACACCGCACGGGCGCGGGCCAGCGTCTGCCCGCCCAGGTCCGCCGCCCGCTCGGCGCGGCCGACGGCGGCGAGCGCCAGGGAGAGGTTCACCGCGGCCGTCAGGGTGTCCGGGTGGTCGGGGCCGATGCGTCCGGTCAGCGCCTCCGTGGCCGCCTCGGCCAGGGTCACCGCCTCGCCGTGCCCGCCCGCCCGGGCCACGTCGACCGCCCGGTTCAGCCGGGAGACCGCGATCCACGGGTGGCGCTCGTCGAGGCCCCTGAGCAGGCCCTTCAGCACCTCCCCGGAGATCGCCCGGGCCTCCTCCGCCCGGCCGGCCCGGCGCAGCGCCACCCCGAGGTTGCCGGCCGCGACGAACACCACGGGGTGGCCCGCGGCGAGGTGGTCGCGGTGGTAGCGGTACGACTCCTCGGCGTACTCGGCGGCCTGTTCGCCGTCCCCGAGCGCCCCGAGCACCGCCGCGAGGGTGCTGGCCGCGCCGGCGGTGTTGGGGTGGTTGGGCCCGTGGCTCGCGTACAGCCGCCGGTGGACGTCCTCCACCTCGACCAGCGCCTCCGGCAGCCGGCCCAGCCGGCGCAGGGTGGCGCTGCGGAAGCGGCGGGCGCGCAGGGTCTCGTCGTGCTCCTCGCCGAGCACGTCACGGCCCCGGCTGACGGTCTTGTCCAGCCGGTCCAGCGCCTCGACCGGGCGGCCCACCTCGCGCAGCGTGTGGCCCAGCACGAGCCCGTTGAGGATGGTGTACGGGTCGCGCTTGCCGAAGGCCTCCAGCCGGCGGGCGTAGACCAGCGCCTGCCGCGCCGCCGCCTCGACGAAGTCCCCGGCCAGCATGATCGACAGGGCCAGGTTGCTCTCGGCCATCAGACCGCGCGAGCTGCCCGCGCCGAACTCCCGGTGGGCGACGCCGAGCGTCACCTCGTCCAGCTCGCGGGCCTCCTGGTAGCGGCCGAGGTGGCGCAGGTCCCCGCCGAGGCCCATCGCCGCGAGGACGGTGTCCCGGTGGTCCCGGCCCACCAGGGCGGTCAGCCGCTCGAACGCCTTGCGGTCGGTCTCGTACGCCTCCCGGACCAGCCCCTGGGAGCGCTGGATGTTCCCGAGCTGGACCCGCAGCAGGTGCTCCTTCACCTCGGCCTCGGCGCTCTGCGGGCCGGCCTCGCGCCAGCGCGCGAGGACCAGCTCGGCCAGGTCGCGCCCGGTGCTGTTCAGACCGCGCTGCCACAGGTAGCGGACCGAGTTGACGATCCACTGGCGGACCACGGGGTCGGTGGAGTCCGCCGCACCGGACGGCCGCAGGTGCGGCAGCAGTTCGGCATACCGCAGCCAGTTCACCGGCTGGTCGGGGTCGGCGGGGGCGACGTGGGCGAGGGCCCGGTGGGCCGCGCCGCGCACCCGCTCGCGGTCGGCGTCGGCGACCTGCTCGCGCAGCAGCGCCTGGACGATCCGGTGCACCACCAGGGTCCCGGCCGCCTGGTCGTAGCGGGCCAGGTTGAACTGGTTGGCGGTCCGCAGGATGTCGCCGATCGCGAAGCGGTAGTCGGCCCCGGCCGGGTCGAGGCCGATCGCCTCGGCCACCGGGGGGCTGTACAGCAGGTCGATCGGGATGGCCTCCGGGCCGAGGAAGCCGCAGATCTCCAGCAGCCGGGCGGCCGGGGCGTTGATCCGCCGCAGGTCGGTACCGACGATCCGCCAGGTCGCCTCGGTCGCCGCGGCGTTGGTCCCCTCCTCGGAGGCCCGCCCGCCGCCGCCCGCGTTCGGGCGGCGCCGCGAGGTGCGGTCGAGGATGTCGGTGAGCGCCTCGTCGAGCAGGTCCGCGTAGGTGCCCGCCGGCATCGGGGTCTCCTGCAGCCAGGCGGCGGCCTGGCCGACGGCGAGCGGCAGGTCGCCGAGCAGTTCGGCGATCCGCTCGGCGTCGGCCTGCTCGACCCCGGTGTTGAAGTGCCGGACGAGTTCCACGCTCTCCTCCCGGTCGAACACCTCGACCGGCAGGTGGCCGGGCCGGCGCGCCCAGCGCAGGTCGCGCGAGGTGACCAGGACGTGGCCCTCGCGCCCGGAGGCGGGCAGCCAGGGGTCCAGCTGCTCCGGGTCCTCGGCGTTGTCGAACAGCAGCAGCCAGCGGCGGTGCGGGCGCCCGCTGCCGAGCGCCTCCAGCACCGCGCGCGCGGTGCGGGTGACGTCGCCGTCGACCGTCACCCCGAGGTGGGGGGCGAGTTCGGCGAGCTTCTGCGGGACCACCGCGAGCTGCTGGGCGGGCACCCACCAGATGACGTCGTAGGCGGCCGCGAAGCGGTGCGCGTACTCGATCGCGGCCTGCGACTTGCCGACGCCGCCGATGCCGTAGAGCGACTGGACGGGAACCGTCTCCTTGCCGCCGGTGAAGCCGTCCCGGATGTCCTCCAGCAAGCGCATCCGGCCGGTGAAGGTGGACATCCGCGGCGGCAGCTCCCGGACGGCGGGGCGGCTCTCCGGGAAGCGCGGCGGGCGCGGCATGACGATCTCGCCGGATTCCATCCAGCGCCCGGCGCCCGGTGGCGGGCCGATCAGCTCGAACAGCTTCGCCTCGGCCTGCTCGGCCGAGCGGGTCGGCAGCTCCAGCGCCCGGAACCCGGCGAACTGCGGCGCCTCCGGGACCTCCGCCGGGCCGACCCGCACCGCGAGCAGCGCCCCGGAGTCGCCGACCGGTCCCTGGGTGGTGAGCCTGCGCCAGATCTCCCGGGCCCGCGGCAGCGCCCCGTAGGCGGGGGTGATCAGGGCGAGCAGCCGGCCGTCGCCGTCCAGCGGCCCGGTGGCCTCGGGCAGCGCGGCGGCGTGCGGCGGGCCCGGTTCGAGCGGGACGCCCGCGCTGTGCAGGGAGGCCAGGTAGCCGAAGCGGCGCAGGGTCTCGGCGATCCACTCGGCCCAGACCCGGTCCTTCGGGGCGTAGCTGACGTACACCTGGCGGGAGCGGATCCGGCCGGTGCGCAGGTAGGCCGCGTAGAGCCGGCGGCGGGCCAGGTCGGGGAGGGGCTGCAGCGCGGTGACCCGGCCGCCGGTGAGCCAGGACGCCAGCCGTTCGAAGGCGGCGAGCAGGCTGCGGCCCTGCTGCGGCCGGTCGACGATGGTCGCCGGCACCTCCTCGTAGGCGTAGAACGGCTTGTACGGCACCTCGACGTCGCGCCAGTACTCCTGCCGGCGCTCGGGGCTGAGCCAGCGGTCCAGGTACGGCTCGAAGGCGTCGTGGGCGAGGTCGCGGCCGGCCGCGAGTCCGGCGCGCTCGGCGTCCTCGACCCGCATCGGGACGGGCAGCACCCGGATGTCGCGCTCGTCGGCGTCGATGATGGCGCGGGCCGCGTCGACGCCGCCGCGGATGCTCTGGGCGCCGAGGGTGAAGCAGTCCACGACGGTGTCGGGCATCAGCACGGTGCAGATGCCCGAGGTGTCGCTGACCCCGGTGCGGCTGTCGATCAGCACGTAGTCGTAGCTGCTGGTCCACTGCTCGCGCAGCGCGTACAGGAACTCGGCGCCGCGGATGTCGGGGCGGGTGTAGAAGCTGCGCCAGTTGAAGCTGGTGACGGCGGCCGAGTAGGAGGCGTTCTGCCGGCCGGCCGGCATCAGGTCGAGCCGGCCGCCGTCGGGGAGGTCGAGGGCCAGGCCGCACAGGTAGCGGTCCAGCCGGCCCTGGGTGGCCAGCCAGTCCCGGGGGGCCGGGCCCGGACCGGGGCGGTCGGGGGCCGGCAGCGCCTCGTCGACGTAGGCGCGGAGCATGTCGATCAGCCCGTCGGTGGCGTGCAGCTCCGGGTCGACCAGCAGCGGGTGGTAGTAGCGGTGCAGGCCCGGGGCCTCCAGGTCCCAGTCCACCACCAGGACGCGCAGGCCCTGGCTGGCCAGGATCCAGCCCAGGTTGGCCAGCGCCATGGTGCGGCCGGTGCCGCCCTTGAACGAGTAGAAGGTGACGACCGTGCCCGTGGACGGGGTCGCCAGGGCTGCGGACCCGTGGTCCGCGAGGGCTGCGTGCTCGGGGCTCATCGGTCCGCTTCTCCTTCACTGATCGCCCGGGTGGTCAGGGGCACGGTCTCCTCGCGCCGGCCGCCCCGCGGTCCCGGGGTGCCCCCGGGGCCGGGGGTGCGCCCGGGGCGCGGCGCGGTCGGTTCCGGGGGGTCGGGCGGCTCCGGGGGGCGGCCGCCGTCCGCCGGGCCCGCCGGGTCCGGGGTTCCGGGCCCCGGCGGAGGGGGTGGTCCGAACGGCCCGAACGGCCCGGGCGGGGCCGGCGGCCCGGGCAGTGCGGGCGGCCAGGAGGGGATGGTGAGCCCGGGCATCGGCCCGGGGCCGGGGCCGAGCCCGAACTGGGCGCGGGCCGCCATCGGGTCGTCGCCGTCGTCCTGGTCCAGCAGCCGGTTCTGGGCGACGGTCACGCTCGACAGGAGCTCGCGCTCGAATCGTTCCCGCTGGACGTGGACGCGAAAGAGCGGCTCGGGTCCGGACCGTTGCATCCAGGTGCGCGGGAACACCGCGCGCACCCCCTCCCAGAGCCGGGCGCGCGCCGGACCCTCCTTCGGGTCCCGGGCGCTGTCCGGCAGCAGGACGGCGGTGGCCGGGTGGTTCTGCCGGTCGAAGTCGCGCAGCGCCTGCTGGTACGGCTCCGAACCGGCCGCCCAGGGGTCCACCAGCAGGACGCTGACCTCGTTGTTCTCCCGGGCCCGGTCGAGCGCGTCGGCGAGGCCCGGGCCGACCGTCTCCAGGCTGGTGCTGTGTCCGACCTTGGTGATCGCCTGCTGGGCCTGGACGGCCAGCGAGGTCAGCAGCGGCGGGTCGTAGGGCGCCCAGTCCCTGGGGTGGGCCCCGTACCGGCCGCCGCCATGGTGCGGCTCGCCGTGGCCGTCCGTGCCGTTGGCGCCGTCCATGCCCCCGGCCGCCCCCATGCCGGAGCGCTGCGCCGGCACCCGGTCGCCGTTCGCGGCGGGCCGCTCGGCGGCCGAGCGGGCGGCGATGAAGAGCCGGACCAGCGTGGTCCACTCGGGGCGGACGTACTCCCGGACCGGGAAGACGCCCTCCACCTGGCCGAGGTCGAGGTCGCGCAGTTCGGTGACCCGCCAGCCGGCGGCCTCCCGCACCCGCTCGGCGACCACCCGCACCACCGTCCGGTAGGCCGTGCCGTGCGGGTCGGTGCGCAGCAGGTGGCGCAGTCCGCCGGCGGCGTACTCCGGGCCGAACTCGTACTGCACGTACTGGATCCGCCGCACCTCGACGGGCAGTTCCTCGGGCGGCGGCTCCCAGAGCACGGGGATGAGCGCGGGGACGCTCTCGCCGGTCTGCTCCTCGTGGCGCCGCGTCCGGTGGTCGAAGGCGGTCCACTCCTTGCCGCAGTAGGGGCTGGCGAAGTAGGCGGGCGAGTAGAGGGCGACCATGGTGCGGCTGGCGCCGACCATCCGGGAGAGCTGGCGTTCCCAGTCGTCGCCTACGCGCAGCCGTTCGGTGTCCCGGTAGGCCAGCTCGCCCGGGCCGGCCTCGGGCTCGATCCGGGCCAGTTCGTCCCGGAGATCGGTGAAGAACTGGTCGACGAAGGCATCGCCGGCCAGGTGGTCCCGCCGTGCGTAGCTGAAGAAGAAGTACGGCCGCACCCAAACCCCCCACCGATCCGGTGAACGACCCCACCATACTGGCGGGCTGACACCAGGTCAGCCGCTGAATGATCGCAGTTGTCGCGGTGTCGTCACAAGTACGGCCCGGCGCGGCGACGCCCCTGGTCGGGGGCGTGCGGGGCGGGAGCGCGGACCGGCCCCGCACGGCCCGGCGATCCGGCCCCGCGCCCCGGCGGGCGGCGCTCCGGGCGGCCGGGCGGCGGCACGCGGGCCCCGGGGGCAGAGCCGGCCCGGGCGGGGGGCAGAGCCGCCGGGGGCCGGGGGGCAGAGCCGCCCGGCGCTCACGGGCAGAGCCGCTCCACCCGCCAGCCCGTCGGGGCGGCCGGGTCGGCGACGTACCGCAGCCGGTCGTGCAGGCGGTTCTCCCGGCCCTGCCAGAACTCCACGCTCTCCGGGACCACCCGGTACCCGCCCCAGAACGGCGGCACCGGCACCCCCTCGCCCTCCGGGTAGCGGCGCTCCAGCTCCGCGTAGCGCTGCTCCAGCACCTCGCGCGAGGCGACCGGGCTGGACTGCTCGCTGGCCCACGCGCCGAGCTGCGAGCCGTGCGGGCGGGTGCGGAAGTAGGCGGCGGTCTCGTCCCGGCCGACCTTCTCCACCCGGCCCTGGACGATCACCTGGCGGGCCAGCGGGATCCACGGGAAGAGCAGTGCGGCGTGGGGGTTGGCGGCGAGCTCGGTGCCCTTGCGGGAGCCGTAGTTGGTGAAGAAGACGAAGCCGCGCAGGTCGAACGCCTTGAGCAGCACCGTGCGCGAGCCGGGCCGCCCCCGGCCGTCGGCGGTGGAGAGCACCATCGCGTTGGGCTCCACCACGCCGGCCTCGTCCGCCTCGTGGAACCACCGGGTGAACTGGCCGACCGGGTCGGCGGCGAGCTGCTCCTCGACCAGTCCCTCGTGCGCGTAGTGCTTGCGCATCACGGTGAGGTCCGGTCCGGGGCGGGCCTCGTCGGCCAGGATCCGGGTGGCGGGGGTCAGGGGCGTCGACTGGGCGCGGTCCGGGGTCTGCACGGCAACATCATCCCGTACGACAAGCAACCAGCACCGCTACCTCCGGACAAACCCCGGTGGGAGATAAGGTGTCCCGCCACCGCGCGGCCGTCCGGCGTACGGTGATTCGTCCCGGACCGCACCCTTGGTTCCGGGGGATCCGCCGGGCACACCGGAGCCCCGGGTGAAAAGTCAAGCGCGCCCCCGGAAAACATCACCACGGTGGTGTATGGCGCAATGCACCCCGTGCCTGTCACCCTGGCACCGAGTGCCAACCACCATTCGGTCACAGGCGTGCCTCCCCACCACGGCGGCCGCCGATCGCAGAACTGAAGGAGCCGTGCATGTCCGACTTCGTACCCGGGCTCGAAGGTGTCGTCGCGTTCGAGAGCGAGATCGCCGAACCGGACCGTGAAGGCGGCGCCCTGCGGTACCGAGGCGTCGACATCGACGACCTGGTCGGTTCGGTCTCCTTCGGTCACGTCTGGGGCCTGCTGGTCGACGGCCGTTTCAACCCCGGCCTGCCGGCCGCCGAGCCCTTCCCGATCCCGGTCCACTCCGGCGACATCCGGGTCGACGTGCAGTCCGCGCTCGCCATGCTCGCCCCGGTCTGGGGCCTGAAGCCGCTGCTGGACATCGACGCCGAGCAGGCCCGCGACGACCTCGCGCGCGCCGCCGTGATGGCGCTCTCCTACGTCGCCCAGTCCGCCCGCGGCCAGGGCCTGCCGATGGTCCCGCAGAGCGAGATCGACAAGGCCGGGAGCGTCGTCGAGCGGTTCATGATCCGCTGGCGCGGCGAGCCCGACCCCAAGCACGTCAAGGCCATCGACGCCTACTGGACCTCCGCCGCCGAGCACGGCATGAACGCCTCCACCTTCACCGCCCGGGTCATCGCGTCCACCGGCGCCGACGTCGCGGCCGCCCTCTCCGGCGCGGTCGGCGCGATGTCCGGCCCGCTGCACGGCGGTGCGCCGTCCCGCGTGCTCGGCATGATCGAGGAGATCGAGCGCACCGGCGACGCCACCACCTGGGTCAAGAACGCGCTGGACAAGGGCGAGCGCCTGATGGGCTTCGGCCACCGCGTCTACCGCGCCGAGGACCCGCGCGCCCGGGTGCTGCGCCGCACCGCCAAGGAGCTCGGCGCGCCGCGCTACGAGGTCGCCGAGGCGCTGGAGAAGGCCGCGCTGGAGGAACTGCACAACCGCCGCCCCGACCGCGTGCTGGCCACCAACGTCGAGTTCTGGGCCGCCATCATGCTGGACTTCGCCGAGGTCCCGGCGCACATGTTCACCTCGATGTTCACCTGCGCCCGGACGGCCGGCTGGTCCGCGCACATCCTGGAGCAGAAGCGCACGGGCCGGCTCGTGCGCCCCGCCGCGCGCTACATCGGCCCCGGCCCGCGCAGCCCGCGGGAGATCGAGGGCTACGACGCCATCGCGCACTGACGCGCGGCCCCGCCGGGGAGGTCGCCGCAGGTCACCGCGAGGCTGCGGGCACAGCGGGTCCGGGATGTGAACCGGACCCGCTGTTTCCGCAGCTCGCGGGTGGGACGGCGGCATCTCAGCGGGCGGACTGCCGTCGATTTCCGGCCGCCCCGGCGGGTAGGCTGCCGCCGTGGCTCAGATCCAGATCCCCGCTGACATCAAGCCCGCCGACGGCCGGTTCGGCTGCGGCCCGTCCAAGGTGCGCCCCGAGGCCCTGAGTGCCCTCGCCGCGACCGAGACCTCCCTGCTCGGCACCTCGCACCGCCAGGCCCCGGTGAAGAACCTGGTCAAGCGCGTGCGCGAGGGCGTGAGCAGCCTGTTCTCCCTCCCCGAGGGGTACCAGGTGGTGCTCGGCAACGGCGGGTCCACCGCCTTCTGGGACATCGCGGCCTTCGGCCTGGTACGGGAGAAGTCCCAGCACCTCGACTTCGGCGAGTTCTCCTCCAAGTTCGCCTCCTCCGTCAAGGCCGCGCCCTGGCTGTCCGAGCCGAGCGTGATCAAGACCGCCCCGGGCACCCACCCGCTGCCGGTCGCCGAGGCCGGGGTGGACGTCTACGGACTCACCCACAACGAGACCTCGACCGGCGTCGCGATGCCGATCGCCCGCCCGGCCGGCGGCGACGAGGGCTCGCTGGTCCTGGTGGACGCCACCTCGGGCGCCGGCGGCCTGCCGGTGGACATCACCGAGACCGACGTCTACTACTTCGCCCCGCAGAAGTCCTTCGCCTCCGAGGGCGGCCTGTGGCTGGCGTCCTTCTCCCCGGCCGCCCTGGAGCGCGCCGCGGAGATCGCCGCCTCCGGCCGGTACATCCCGCCGTTCTTCGACCTGCCGACGGCCATCGACAACTCGTCGAAGGACCAGACGTACAACACCCCGTCGATCGCCACCCTGTTCCTGCTGGCCGACCAGCTGGAGTGGCTGAACGGCAACGGCGGGCTCGACTGGGCGGTCGCCCGTACGGCCGACTCGTCGTCCCGGCTCTACGGCTGGGCCGAGAAGTCCTCGTTCGCCAGCCCGTTCGTGGCGAACCCGGCCGAGCGCTCCCAGGTCGTCGGCACGATCGACTTCGACGACGCGGTGGACGCCGCCGCCGTCGCCAAGGTGCTGCGCGCCAACGGCATCGTCGACACCGAGCCGTACCGCAAGCTGGGCCGCAACCAGCTGCGCATCGCGATGTTCCCGGCGGTCGAGCCGGCCGACGTCGAGGCGCTGACGGTCTGCGTCGACTATGTGGTCGAGCGGCTCTGACCGCACCCCGGACGCACCCGCGTACGGAAGGGCCACCGCCTGCGGGCGGTGGCCCTTCCGTCGTTCTCCGGGGCCGCCGGCGCTACCGGCCGGCCAGCGAGCCGACCAGCACGACGACCAGCAGCAGGACCAGGGCGCCGGTCACGATACGCATTCGAGTCTTGGGATCCACGGTCAACGAGCGTACCCCCGGCCGGTCCGCCCCCGGACGCCGAGGCCACCGGACCGGCGCCCGGCACCGCCGCCGACGGCCTCACCGGGCCGTCCTCCCGGCGACGGCGTCTTCCCGGGCGCGACGGTTTGGGCTAGAACGGTCTTCCATGGAGATCCGCGACGGGGGCCCCGAAGACATCCCCGACATCCTGTCCCTGCTCGACGGCGCCGTGGCCTGGCTGGCGGCCCGGGGCCGCACCCGCCAGTGGGGCGAGCACTCGTTCAGCGGCAGCCCGGCCCGGGTCGAGCACATCGGCAGGTACGGGCGGGAGCCGTTCCTGATCCGGCTCGCGGTCGACGACGGGGGCCGCACGGTCGGCTCCTGCGTGCTGTCCGAGCAGCGCCCCGAGTACGCCGCCCCGGCCGGCGAGCCCGAGCTGTACATCCGCAACCTGGTCACCGACCGGGCGCGCAAGGGCTCGGGGATCGGCGCCGCGCTGATCGCCGACGCCCTGGACGAGGCCCGCCGGCGCGGCATCGGGCTGCTGCGGGTGGACTGCTTCGCCGGCGACGACCGCGCTCTGGTGGGCCAGTACCGGGCGCTCGGCTTCACCGAGACCGAGTCCTTCGAGGTCGACCAGCCGGCCGGCCCCTGGCCCGGGCAGATCCTGGCGATCCGGCTCTGAGCGGCGGCGCCCGGCCCGTCGAGGGGACGGGCCGGGCGCACGGCGTCAGCAGGCCGTGGCCAGCTCCGGCTTGACGCCCGGCACCGCCGCGCGCGGCACCAGGGCCACCACCCGGCCGCCGCGCCCGGGGTGCAGGTCCAGCCGCAGCCGCAGCTCGGCGCTGCGGGCCAGCACCAGGCCGACCACCGCGGCCGCCAGCGCGGAGACCAGGCCGCAGGCCAGCAGGCCCAGCCGGGGCCCGTAGGAGGCGGTGACCCAGCCCACGACCGGCGCGCCGATCGGCGTCCCGCCGGTGAACACCAGCATCAGCAGACCCATCACCCGGCCGCGCATCGCGGGGTCGGTGGCCAGCTGGAGCGTCGCGTTGACCGAGGTGTTGAAGCTCAGTCCGAACACCCCGATGAGGGTGAGCAGCGCCGCGAAGGTCCAGTAGCCGGGCGCGAACGCCGCCACCACCTCCAGCACGCCGAACCCGAGGGCCGCCGCGACGAGCCGCCGCAGCCGGGGCGCGCCGCGGCGGGCCGCGATCAGGGCGCCGGTCAGCGAGCCGACGGCCATCGCGGTGTTCAGCAGGCCGTACTGCCCGGCCCCGACGTGGAAGGTGTCGGAGGCGAACCCCGAGAGCAGGGTCGGGAAGTTGAAGCCGAAGGTGCCGATGAACCCGGCCAGCACCATCGGCCAGAGCAGCTCGGGCCGCTCCCTGACGTACCGCAGCCCCTCGCGCAGCTGCCCCTTCTCACGGGCGATCGGCGCGGTCGGGCGCAGTTCGGACGAGCGCATCGCGAGCAGTCCGCCGATCACGGCGGCGAACGACAGCGCGTTCACCGCGAACGCCCAGCCGCTGCCGACCGCGGCGATCAGCAGGCCGGCGACGGCGGGGCCGACCAGTCGGGCGGTCTGGAAGTTGGCGGCGTTCAGGCTGACCGCGTTGGCGAGGTGCTCCGGACCGACCATCTCGGAGACGAAGGCCTGCCGGGTCGGGTTGTCGACCACCGTGACCAGACCGAGCAGCAGGGCGAACACGTACACGTAGTACGGGGTCACCACGCCACCGACGGTGAGCACGGCCAGGCCGGCGGCCAGCAGGCCCATCGCGCCCTGGGTCATGATCAGCAGCCGGCGCTTGGGCATCCGGTCGGCGAGCACTCCGCCGAACAGGCCGAACAGCAGCATCGGCAGGAACTGCATGGCGGTGGTGATGCCGACCGCGAGGGGGCTGCCGGTGAGGCTCAGGACCAGCCAGTCCTGGGCGATGCGCTGCATCCAGGTACCGGTGTTGGACACCACCTGGCCGGCGAAGTAGTAGCGGTAGTTGCGAACGCGCAGTGAGGAGAACATCCCCCCGGGCCGGGTGAACGCGGCGCCGGTCGGGCCGGTCGCCTCCGTCCGGCCGGTGCGGCCGGCGGGGCCGACCGGGGATGCGGCCGCGCGGGTGCGGCCGGGAGCGGCGGGGTCGTCCGCCGCGGTGCGTTCGTCGGGGTCGTCGTCGCCGTTGCCGGGCAGCCCCGTGGGGGCGGGTGCCTCGGCCTCGGCTGCCGCGGCGCTCGCCGCGGCGGGGTCGGTGGTCTGCTCGTCGGTCCGGGTACGGGTGGCGGCGGCGCTGGCTGCGGCCGGCGGTGTCACGGTGGTCTCCCCTCGCGGCGGGGGGGGCCGCCCCCCCGGGCGGCGCGGCGCTGGCGAGCGGTCGCGGCCCGGCGCGCGGCCAGTTCGGCCCGGGCCCGGGTCTGCATCACCCG
>NZ_JBHJRC010000043.1:21139-38490 GCF_042261735.1 Kitasatospora sp. NPDC056327
GGTGCGCCGGGGGGTGTCCGGGTGCCCCCCCCGCGGGGCGGCCGGCCCCGGGGCGGGGTGGCCGTCGCGCTCCTGGTGTCGGTCGTCGGTCCTGCGGTGATGCGGTTCTCCTTCGTCCTCCGGCGGCTACCGGAACGGGTCTGCCTAGAGGTGTGCGAGCTTGTAGAGCACGGGCGCCGCTTCGCGGAGCTTCGCCCACTCCTCCTCGTCGAGCCCCTCGGCGAGCTCGGCGAGCCAGGCGTTCCGACGCCGGCGGGACTCCGCCAGGATCGTCTCGGCCTCCTCGGTACTGCTGACGACCACCTGCCGGCGGTCCTCCGGGTGCGGTTCGCGCCGCACCAGGCCCTTCTCCTCCAGCATCGCGACGATCCTGGTCATCGAGGGCGGCTGTACGTGCTCCTTCCGGGCGAGCTCACCCGGCGTGGCCTTCCCGCAGCGTGCGAGGGTGCCCAGCACCCCGATCTCGGTGGGGCTGAGCGACTCCTCGACCCGCTGGTGGCGGAGCCGACGGGAGAGGCGCATGGCGGACGACCGCAGCTGACTGATGGCTGCGAGGTCCTGCTCGGACATCTCGGGCATGTTCTTTAGCCTACGTCATTACTCTGGCTAAAGAAAATTGGATAACGACCCTTCTCCCGGCGGGCCGCCCCGCACCGGATCCGCGCCGGGACGGTCCCGCGCTCAGCGCCGGACGTCCACCGCGGCGAGGCCGTCCGGCATGCCCAGCACCAGCAGCGTGCCGGCCAGCGCCAGCGACCAGACCTCCGAGCCGGTCCGCACGTCCAGCGCGGTGCCCGCCGCCAGGTCCCGCACCCGGACCAGCCCGTCCGACCAGGCCGCCGCCACCACCGGACCGGCCGCCGTCACCCCGGCCGCCACCGCCGTCACCGGACAGCCCCGGCGGTCGGACGGCTCGGCCATCGGCGCCGAGCGCGGGCCCCACAGCCGGACGGCACCGTCGAAGCCGCCGCTCACCAGCAGCGGGATCTCCGGGTCGGACAGCGGCCCGCCGCCCAGCGCCGTCCCGGCCAGCGCGGTGACCGGGCCGTGGTGCAGCCGCTCGCTCTGCACCTTGCCGTCCTCGGCCCAGTGCACGGCGCCGTCCGCGTCCCCGAAGGCCGGTGCCGAGCCGGCCAGGATCCCCACCGCCGCCACCGCGCTCAGGTCGCCGGCCACCGCCCGGACCGCCGCCACGGCCGCCGCCGGACCGGACCCGTCCGGACCCGGCCGCACCCCGGACGGAACCACCGCCTCCGGCCGTCCCCAGGCGTCGAGCAGCACGACCGAACCGCCGGCCGTCACCGCCAGCCCCCGCAGCGGGCGCGGGCCGGGGACCACCACGGCGCCGAGCCGGCGGCCGGTGGCGGGGTCGAAGGTCCGCACCGCGCCGGTCGGGTCCGCCACCAGCACCTGGGACAGGTACGGCCCGGCCCCGGGGGCCAGCGCGGCCACCGGACCGGGGTGGTCCGGGTCCGAGCCCTCCCAGCGCGCCCAGCGGGCGGCCCACGGCGCGGGCAGCCGCGCCAGATCGGCCGCCGCGGCGGCGTCCGTCCCCAGCAGCCTGGTCCGCAGCACGGCGGCCCGGACGGCCGGGTCGGGCTCCTCGATCACCGCCGGACCGGCGGCCCGCCAGGCCCGGGCGAGCACGTCGTCCCGCCGTTCCACGGCCGCCGTCACCGGGACGGGGCGGGCGAGCGCGTACAGCAGCGGATCGGCCGCCAGCGGGCCGGGCTCGGCGCCGGCCGCCGCCCAGAGCCCGGACAGCGCGTCCTCGCCGAGCGAGCGCAGATCGGTCCCGGGCGGCAGCGGCAGCGGCGCCGGGGGCCGGTCCGCGGCCCCCTGGACGGCGCCCGGCAGCGGATAGGCCGCCGGGTCGCCGCCCCGGGCCGCCGCCCACTCGGTGAACCGCGCCCGGTCCGTCCACCGCGGCTCGCCCAGCTCCAGCACCGCGGGTGCGGGCACGGCCGTGAACGCCCCGGCCGCCGGACCTCCGGTCGCCGCCTCGACCACCAGCCGCACCCCCGGCAGCCGGAGCAGCGGGTCGAGCAGCCCGGTCACCAGGGCCGCCGGGTCCTCGGCCCCGTCCAGTCCGGGGACGCAGAGCAGGACCGGCCGGCCGTCCGCCGCGATCGCCCCGACCAGCGGCTCCGGCGCGTGCGCGACCAGGTCGAGCTGGTGCCCCAGCGACCAGACGGCGGTCCGGAGGGTCGCCCCGTCGGCCGGCAGCACCCCGTGGATCCGCCGCCCGCCGGGCGCCGTCCCCGTGCCGCAACCGCGCACCAGCCAGGCCAGCAGGTGCGACTTGCCGGACCCCGGCGGCCCCGCCACCCGGCACAGCCGCGGCGCCCGCGGGTCGTCCAGCCAGCCGAGCAGCGCAAGCCCGGCCGGCCTGCGGCCCGCCCCAAGCGGCGGCATCCGCCGCCCGTCCCGCACCATCTCCCCGCGTCCCCCGCTTCCCTCGCCCTGCCCCGCCCGGCGTGTCCCGCCCGGCGTACCCGGCTCAGCCCCGGCGCCCGGCCAGGCTGATCATCAGTGCCCTGATCCCGTTCTCCCGGGACTCCGCCGTCTCCCCGTAGTCGAAACCGTGGGTGAACTCCGCCTGCGGGAACTCCCGCGCCATCCAGCGCGCGCAGTAGTGGCCGGGCATCAGGCACGGCTCCAGCTCGCAGTACACCCGGACCACCTGCCCGGCCCCGACGCCCTCGGCCCGGAGCCGGTGCCAGAGCGACTCCTCGGGGTGCAGCAGCCCGGGGCCGCTCACCTCCGTCACGATCCGCCGCTCGCCCCGGTCGTCGACCACCTCGAAGGCCGCCGAGGAGTCGAGGTTCAGCGGACGCCGCAGATCGTCCAGCACCCGCGGCCACCAGCCCTCCCGGTCGTCGAAGGCCGCGGCGTCCAGGGCCAGCAGCCCCTGCCGCAGCTCCCGGTAGGCGGCGAGCGCGGCGTCCGGCCGGTCCCCGGCGGCGACGACCGGCAGCAGCCGGTCGAGCAGCAGCAGTCCGCCCGCGAACGCCGCCACGTCCGGCGCCACCGGCAGGTCCAGCGGGCGCCCGCCCGGCAGCACCGCCCGGACCGAGCGGTCCGGCGCGAAGTACAGCTCGGCACCGCCGTCGGTCCCGATCCGCAGCTGCGCCGCCGCCGGCCCCGCGTCCAGCCCGGCCGCGCACTCGCCCACCGACGGCGGATCCGACTCCTCTGCCGCCCGGAAGTACGGCCCCACCTGCAGCGGTAGCCCCGGATGCCGCAGCGGCCCGGCGGGCGCGACCGGCAGGGCCCGCAGCCCGCGCGCCCCGAAGTGCGCGAGCAGCGCCGCCGCCAACTCCTCGTCCCTGTCCGCGCTCACGTCCGAACCGGCCCTCTCATGTCATGTGGTAGGAGTCCATGAAGGCCTCCCAGAATCGCGTACCGTCCCCGAACGGCACCTCGTCCCAGCGGTTCATCCCCTCGCGGACGAACTCCTCGGCGTCGGCCCAGTCGTACGGCGTCGGCCGCTCCTCCGGGGCCGGCCTCTCCACCTGGATCTTGTACACCAGGTACGCCAGCGACGAGATGTCGCGGTGGATCAGCTCGTACTCCTCGTCGGCGTCCGGGTCGCAGACCCAGATCGTGCCGTCATCGAGATTGAGGTAGACGAACCCGCCGTACAGCTCGCCCAGCTGCCGCAACCGGCCGTGCTCGGTCTCCACCAGCCATTCGGTCAGCGGGCGGGCGAACGCGCTGTCCGGGTTCTCCGGCCGCCGGTCGGCGAGCTCCGCCAGGAGCCTGAACAGGCCGCCGGAGAACGGCACCCCGACGTCGGTCACGAACCGCACGGCTTCCGCGTCACCGCCCCACAGCTCCGCCGCCGCCTCCGGCCGGAACCTGAGGAGGTCGCCGGGCGCGGCCTGCTCCACGAGCGCGGGCCAGTCGATCCCTACCAGCACCTGTCAGCCATCCTGTCGATCCGCCCCTTACATGCCCTTCGGCTTCTTCGCCGCCTGCTTCGCGGTGTGGGCCGCCTTGTCCTGCTGCCCCTGCGCGTCGAAGTCCTTCGAGCCCATCGTGCCACCATGCTGACCCGCCGCGTGATCGCTCGCGAGGCCTTCCAGATAGGCGCGGTGACCCCAGTCGCGGTCCTTCTTGGGGACCTTGCCGTCGTACTCGACGCCGTGGTTCACGTCGAGGTCCGGGTTCTTGGGCGCGAAGTGCCGCCCGAGCCAGCGTTCGCAGTTCTCGTTGGCCTGACAGGGGGCCCGCTCGGTGTAGAGCTCACTGACGTGCTGTTCCCGCCCGCCGAGCACGGGTTTGCCGATGGAGCGCTCGGAGTGGCTGCGGTCACCGCTGCGGCCGACGAGGACGATCTCGTTGCCGTCGGGGTGCTTGTAGCGGAGCGCCGCGTAGTTCTTCCCGCCGTAGTCGCCCTGGGCCCGGCGGGCCTCCTCGACCGCCAGGGAGAGCGGTGTAGGCGCGTCGATCCGCCGGCTGGCGGCCTTCTCGTCCTGCTTGGGGTTCCCGTCCTCGTCCTTGTCCGTCTTCTTGTACTTCTTCGCGTGGTACTTGTCCTTGAGGTCGTCCGGTGACGGGTCCCTGACCCGGTCCGAGGCCCCGTCCAGCACCGTCCTCAGGGACGCGTCCGGGCTCTCCAGATCGACCAGCTTGCCGTCCTTGATCTCCTGGACCCGGCCGTCGTCGTGGACGAAGTACTTCCGCGGCGGCGCCTTGGGCGCGTCGCCGCCGGTGCCGGCACCCGTCCGGGGCGGCGGGGTGCCCTTGTCCTTGCCCTGGCCGGCGAGGTCGGTGGCGTTGTGGCCGTCGTTGTCCTTGTGGTGCTTCGCGGTCTTGTCGAGGTTGTCGCCCGCGTTCTTGTACATCTTCTTCGCGGCCTTGCCCATGTCGTCGGCCAGGGCCTTGCCGACCTTCTGGGCGCCCTTCTGGAGCGCCTTGACGACCGCGTCGCTCACTCGAAGCTCACCGCCGCCACCCGGGTGCCGAAGACCTTCGCGTGCAGGGCGACCTTCTCGGCCTGCTCGTGCAGGGCCCGGGCGTGGGCCTCCACGGCCGCGGGATCGATCCGGAAACCGCTGCCGGCCGTGCCGCCGCCGTTCACCGCCGCCGCGGCGGCCTCGAAGACCAGCCCGGCCACCGCCTCGGAGACGACCTCGACCAGCGGGGTGATCGCCGCCTCGACCACCTGGCCGACGACGTAGTCCTCCAACTGGCGGGCCAGGTAGGCCATCAGCTTGCGCGCCGCCTGCTGGGCCGCGACGGCGCCGACCTCCGAGAGCCCGGCGGTCGCCACGGCGGCAGCCTGCGCGGCGATGAAGGAAGCGGCCAGGAGGGTGAGTTCGGCCAGTGCCTCCAGCTTCATGGCGACGATCACGTCGGCCGCGACGTCCATCGCCTGCGCGACCACGTGGGCCGCCTGGACGACCTCGTGGAAGTGCTTGTCGGACATCAGCGCCCACTTGGCGGCCAGCGCCCGGTACGACTCGCCCTCGTAGGCCCCGCCCAGTTGACGGATCGTCGCCGTCGAGTCCGCGTGGAGGTCCTCCAGACCCTTCGCGAACTCCTTGACGTGCTGCCCGAACTCCCGGACCTTGTCCTCGTTGACCGCGGGCCAGCGGATGCCGATGAACTCAAGCAGCGTCGCTACCTCGCCCGGCAACTCGATCGCCATCGAGCAACCCCCCGTGAACCAACAATCCCCCGATAGGCTCAAAAGTTTATACAACTAATCATTGTCCGCTGATGCTCAGGGCGTGCCGATTCTGTAGCGATCCGGAACGATCTCGATCGATCTGTGCAGGTCATCGCCCTGGAAGCGGCGCGACGGAACCGTTTCCCCCCACCGCGTCCCGGCTGGCCGTGCCCTCCGTGACTCCCGGTGCGATGCTGGTCCTGGGGCCCGGTCCACGCGGGCCCCCGGCGCCGCACCACGCTTCGACAGAAGGGCCGACCAGAAATGACCGACGTCGCCGCCGAACAGGCCGACAGGGCGGACCGGGCCGCCGGTTCCGGACCGGCCGGGCAGAACGACACCGGGTTCGCCCGCCTCGCCATGGTCACCATCGACTGCGCCGACCCGATCGCGCTGGCCGCCTTCTACGGCGAGCTGCTCGGGTGGGAGACCCGGCACGTGGACGAGCAGTTCGCCATCCTGGACAACCCGGAGGGCGGCAGCCCGCTCGGATTCGGGCGCGTCAAGGGGTACCGGCCGGAACCGTGGACCGAGCCGGACGGCGGGAAGCACTTCCACCTGGACTTCTACGTGGACGACCTGGAGGCCGCCACCGCCCGCGCCCTGGCCCTGGGCGCGACCGAGCCCACCTACCAGCACGGACGCTCGCTGAAGGTGCTGATCGACCCGGCCGGCCACCCGTTCGGCCTAGCGCCGCTGGACGCCTGAGCCGCCCTCCCCGGCGGCGGGGGCACACCCGCCCCGCGAACCCGGGCCCCGGGCGCGGGACCCCGACGGCCCCGCCCGGTCGGCCCGGGCGGGACCGCCGGTACGACCGGGGCCGCCGTACCGGGCCGGAGGCCTGCACGGGCGGTCCGTCAGCGCGGGAAGGCCCGCCGTGCCCGCCACGTGGTGTGCTCGCGCGAGACCGCGTCCTCCGCCTCGGCGGCCAGCCGGGCCCAGCGCTGCTCGGCGTCCGGCGCCCGCAGGTCGATGTCGGACAGCTGGTTGCCGACGTTCTCCAGCTCCCGGGCCGCCAGCTGGTAGGCGGCCGCCAGCGGACGGAGCTGCTTCAGCTGCGTCCAGGCGATCACCGCCGCGGCCGCCGCCGAGGAGGCCCCGAAGACGTGCACCGGCAGCGCCCCGGTGGCCTGGGCCACGGCCGCCGCCGCACCGATGATGATCAGCGTCGCCACGGCCAGGCCCCAGGTGACCGCCTGCGACTCGCAGGACTCGGCGCGCGAGCGGTACCACGTCCGCTGCCCCTCCACCCGGGTGCGCAGGTAGACCGTCCGCCGCGCGGTCAGCGACTCCGCCCGGACCCGGCGCATCTCCGGCGTGATCTCGGCGACCGTCCCGGGCGGCACGATCGCCGGGTCCTCGAAGGCCCGCAGCACGTCCTCCACCTGCAGCAGGTAGCCGTTGTCGACGTCCTCGGAGTCCGCTTCGCCCTCGAACGGGCGGGCCCGCATCGAGTACTTCCAGGCCAACGTCTTCACCGACTCGGCCGCCGCCCGCGCCTCGTACCAGCGCGCCTGGGGGTTGCTGCGCCGCAGCCGGGTCCAGAAGTAGCCGGCCACCAGGAAGGCCACCACCGAGAACAGCGGCGTGATGTCGGCGTCCCCCCGGTGCTCCGGCCCCGGCAGCGAACCGACCACGGCCGCCACCACCAGCATCGAGATGAGCCCCCGGTACCAGCGCAGCGTCTCCTGCTGCCCGGCCAGCGAGGCCTGGTCGGCCGTCCGGAACAGCTCCGGCAGCAGCTGGGCCTCGACCCCTGTCGGCGGATCCTGTCGCACCATCGAACCGCTCCCCTCCCCCGTCTCGCCGGGAGTATGCCCCGGGTCAACTCACCTACACCGCCGCAACCTTGACGTGACCTCTTGCATCCGGTCCACTGCAACCTCTATAACCGGTTACATGCCCATGCACTGGAAGCTCGTCATCGACGCCACCGACCCGCACCGCCAGGCCGCCTTCTGGGGCGCGGCCCTCGACTACACCGTCGAGGACCACAGCACCCTGATCGACGGCCTGCTCTCGGCCGGCGCGATCACCCCGGCACAGATCACCGAGACCGGGGGCCGGCGCGCCTGGCTCACCCTCGCGGCCGTCCGCCACCCCGAGGACCCGCACGACGCCGCCAGTGGCACCGGGCTCGGCCGCCGCATCCTCTTCCAGCGCGTTCCCGGGGCGAAGCAGGGCAAGAACCGCCTCCACCTCGACCTCCACCCCGGCCCGGACGCCCGGTCCGCCACCGTCGCCCGGCTCACCGGCCTCGGCGCCACCACCCTTCGCGAGGTCGCCGAACCGGGCGGGTCGTGGACCGTCATGCAGGACCCCGAGGGCAACGAGTTCTGCGTCCACTGACCCCGCCCGACGTCGCCACCGCCACCGCCGCGCGGCGGCCGGACGGACGGAGGCCCCTCGCCCGGTTCGGGTGAGGGGCCTCCGCGGCGGGACGCGGCCGGGCGTCGGAGCAGGCCGAGGGCCGGCATCAGGCAGTGGAAGGCGAAGACCGTGGCCACCGCGTACACCGGGACCGGGACCTCGCGGCCGCGGCCGGCGGCGAGGCGCAGGACGCAGAAGGCGATGAGGCCGAAGCCGTCGGCGCCGGATGCCCTTGGCCCGGTCCCGGACCTCGTCCGTGCACGGCAGGTGGTCGAACCCCCGAGCAGATGGCTCAGCCGGTCCGCCTCCGCCGCGCTTCGGGCGCTGTGCAGCACCTCCATCTCGACTGCCGCGCCCACCGCCGGCAGGGCGCGCTGCGAGGGATCGTCGAGGACGGGACGCACTGCCGGCTTCCCCCGGCGCGCCAGGGCCGACTTGTCGATCGGGTAACGGTCCCGGGTCACGCCGCCGCCGACTTGCCGGGCTCGTCGAGGAGGTCGAACTCCCCGTCGGCGACGGCATCGGCGAGCTCTGTCCGGCGGGCCAGCTTCACGGCCTCCGGCAGCGCGGCGTTGACCGTGGCGACCCTGGCGGTCGTGCCGAACAAACGCCGCGCCTCGGCCGGAAGGTCGTCGTCGAGGTCGATCACCGTTCGCGCCACGGCCGTTCCTCCAGCAGTCGACGACCAGAGAACGACATCAGATCCGATGCATTCTCGATAAAACAGGCCCCGCGCTCCAGGGAGCGCGGGGCCGTGGAAACCCGGTGGAGAAGGGTCAGAGCAGGCCGAGGGCCGGCATCAGGTAGTAGAAGGCGAAGACCGTGGCCACCGCGTACATCGGGACCGGGACCTCGCGGCCGCGGCCGGCGGCGAGGCGCAGGACGCAGAAGGTGATGAAGCCGAAGCCGATGCCGTTGGTGATGGAGTAGGTGAACGGCATCATCACGATGGTGAGGAAGGCCGGGATCGCGATGGTGTAGTCGGCCCAGTCGATCTCCTTGACGGAGTTCGCCAGGATCAGGAAGCCGACCGCGACGAGGGCGGGGGTGGCGGCCTGGGCGGGGACCATGGTGGCGAGCGGGGTGAGGAAGAGGGCCACCACGAAGAGCGCGCCGGTGATCACCGAGGCGAAGCCGGTCCGGGCGCCCTCGCCGACGCCGGCGGTGGACTCGACGAAGCAGGTGTTGGCGGAGGAGGAGGTGGCGCCGCCCGCCGCGGTCGCGATGCCGTCGATCATCAGGACCTTGTTGATGCCGGGCAGGTCGCCCTTCTCGTCCAGCAGGTGGGCCTCGTCGGCGACGCCGAGGATGGTGCCCATCGCGTCGAAGAAGCAGGACATCAGGACGGTGAAGACGAAGAGCACGCCGGTGAGGACGCCGACCTTCTCGAAGCCGCCGAACAGGCTGACCTCGCCGACCAGCCCGAAGTCGGGGGCGGCGACCGGGTTGCCCGGCCAGGCCGGAACGGTCAGGCCCCAGCCGAGGGCGGGGATGTCGGCGAGCTTGTCGATCACGACGGCGGCGGCGGTCATCACCGCGATGGAGACCAGGATCGCGCCGGGCACCTTGCGGACGATCAGGACGAGGGTGAGCAGCAGGCCGAGCACGAAGACCAGGACCGGCCAGCCGAGCAGGTGGCCGCCGGTGCCGAGCTGCAGCGGGACGGTGGTGTGGGCGGCGTCCGGGATGCGGGTGACGAAGCCGGAGTCGACCAGGCCGACGAGGCTGATGAACAGGCCGATGCCGATCGCGATGGCCTTGCGCAGGCCGAGCGGGACGGCGCTCATGACCCGCTCGCGCAGACCGGTGGCGACCAGGAGCATGATCGCGAAACCGGCCAGCACGACCATGCCCATGGCGTCCGGCCAGGTCATCTTGGGTGCGAGCTGGAGGGCGACGATGGTGTTGACCCCGAGGCCGGCGGCCAGGCCGATCGGGACGTTGCCGATGACGCCCATGAGCAGCGTGGTCAGACCGGCGGTGAGGGCGGTCGCGGTGACCAGCTGGGCGCTGTCCAGGTGGGCCCCGGTCATGTCCGTGGCGCTGGCCAGGATGATCGGGTTCAGCACCAGGATGTAGGCCATGGTGAAGAAGGTGGCGATGCCACCGCGGATCTCGCGCGGCAGGGTGGAGCCGCGCTCGCTGATCCGGAAGTAGCGGTCCAGGGCGCCGGAGGGGGGATTCGGCGCACCGGCGGGCCGGGCGGGCTCGGGCGACTCGGTGGTCGGCTGGGCCACGGGCATGCTGCGTCCTCTGTGGGGGGCTGAGGAGAGGGGGACCCGTCCGGAGCGACGGTGGCCGGACGGCCCGGTGGGACGGACACGAAGCACAGTGTTATGAGCATGCCGCGGCCGACCGGAGAAACAAGTATGGGCACCGCGGTCGCACACACGCTATCTTCGCGCGTAGAACGTAAACGCTCAGTAACGGGCCGGTACGGGAGGGGACGAAACCGGCACCGATCCGGTGCGAACACGGCCGGAATCCGGCATCGACACGGACAGGATCCGGCACGGTTCGGGCACGGACGCGGATCACCCCGGCGGGGAATCGATCGGACGCTCGGGCGCACCGTACCCTAGGGCCCATGCCCAAGACGCCGTCCCACCCCGCTCCCCCGCCGCTGGAGGCCAACGACGTCGCGATCGTCGGCGGCGGCACGGTGCTCTGGTTCGTGGCGTTCCTCGTCCTGCTCCCCTTCTGGGGCACCCTCTCCGACCACGGCCACGGCAACTGGCCGTGGATCTGCCTGGCCGGCGGCGGACTCGGGCTGATCGGCCTCTGGTACTGCCGGGCCCGCCGGGACGCCATCGCGCGCGGCCGGGCCGCCGAGGCGCGGGCCCAGGACCCGGCCACCCGGTCGGACTGAACAGTCCTTTAGTAGCACGCATCGGACATAAGGCGCCCGTAGAGTCGGTGCCATGACGCCGCCCGCGCAGCCTGCCGAAGGACAGCCCACCGGAGAGAAGCCCGACGGAGCCCATCCCCTCGGGCTGCTGCCCGGCCGACGGGGCGGACTCACCGCCGCCGAGGTGGCCGAACGGGTGGCCCGCGGCGAGGTCAACGACGTACCGGTCCGTTCCAGCCGCTCCGCCGGGGAGATCGTCCGGGCCAACGTCCTCACCCGCTTCAACGCGATCATCGGCGTGATGTTCGCGATCATCCTGGTCGTCGGGCCGCTCCAGGACGGCCTGTTCGGCCTGGTCATCGTCGCCAACACGGCGATCGGCATCATCCAGGAGCTGCGGGCCAAGAAGACGCTGGACAGCCTCGCGCTGATCGGCGAGGCCAGGCCCCAGGTCCGCCGGGACGGCAGCGTGCAGCAGATCGCCGTCGGCGCGATCGTGCTCGACGACACCGTGCTGCTGGGCATCGGCGACAAGGTGATCGTCGACGGCGAGGTCACCGAGGCGGACGGCCTGGAGATCGACGAGTCGCTGCTCACCGGCGAACCGGACCCGGTCCTCAAGCACCCCGGTGACCAGGTGATGTCCGGCAGCTTCGTGGTGGCCGGCGCCGGCGCGTTCACCGCCACCAAGGTCGGCCGCGAGGCGTACGCGGCGCAGCTGGCCGAGGAGGCGAGCCGGTTCACCCTGGTGAAGTCGGAGCTGCGCAGCGGCATCGACAGCATCCTGCGGTTCATCACCTGGCTGCTGGTCCCGACCGCGATCGGCCTGATCATCAGCCAGCTGGCGGTGGAGGGCCGGGACTGGCGGGAGGCGGTCCGCCGGATGATCGCCGGGATCGTGCCGATGGTGCCCGAGGGTCTGGTGCTGCTGACCTCGGTGGCCTTCGCGATCGGGGTGATCCGGCTGGGCCGCAAGCAGTGCCTGGTGCAGGAGCTGCCCGCGATCGAGGGGCTGGCCCGGGTCGACACCGTCTGCCTCGACAAGACCGGCACGCTCACCGAGGGCGGCATGGACGTCGTCGACCTGCGGGTCATCGGCACCGACGAGGACCGCGGGGCCGGGGACGCCCGGAGCACGCCGGACGACCGGGGCACCCTCAAGGAGACGGTGGTGCGGGCGCTGGCCGTGATGGCCGGCGCCGACGCCCGCCCCAACCCGTCCATGCAGGCCGTCATCGACGCCTACGGCGACGGCCGCGGCACCGGCGCAGGCGCGAACGGCGCGAACGGCGGGGACGCCGGCTGGCGGGTCATCGAGGCGATGCCCTTCTCCTCCGCCCGCAAGTGGAGCGGCGTGCAGCTGCTGGAGCCGCGCGGCGGCGAGGCCAGCTGGCTGCTCGGCGCGCCCGACGTGCTGCTGCCGGCCGGCCACCCGGCGCTCACCGAGGTGGACGAGCTGGGCGCCCAGGGACTGCGGGTGCTGCTGCTCGGCCGCACGCCCGTCCCGCTGGACTCCCCGGACCCGGCCGACGGACTGCGGCCGCTCGCCCTGGTGGTGCTCCAGCAGCGGCTGCGCGAGGACGCCGCCGACACCCTGCGCTACTTCGAGAGCCAGCAGGTCGAGGCCAAGGTCATCTCGGGCGACGCCGCCGTCTCGGTCGGCGCGGTCGCCGCCCACCTCGGACTGCCCGGCGCCGACCGTCCGGTGGACGCCCGCACCCTGCCCGCCGAGCCGCAGGCCCTGGCCGACACCGCCGAGGGCACCACCGTCTTCGGCCGGGTCACCCCGCAGCAGAAGCGGCTGCTGGTCGGCGCGCTGCAGTCGCGCGGGCGCACGGTGGCGATGACCGGCGACGGCGTCAACGACGTGCTGGCGCTCAAGGACGCGGACATCGGCGTGGCGATGGGCAGCGGCAGCGACGCCACCAAGGCGGTCGCCCAGATCGTGCTGCTGAACAACTCCTTCGCGGTGCTTCCCTCGGTGGTCGCCGAGGGCCGCCGGGTGATCGGCAACATCGAGCGGGTCGCCGGGCTCTTCCTGGTCAAGACGGTCTACTCGGTGCTGCTGGCACTGCTGGTGATCATCACCCACTCGCCGTACCCGTTCCTGCCCCGGCACTCCACCGTGCTGTCCACCCTGACCATCGGCGTGCCGGCCTTCTTCCTGGCGCTCGCGCCCAACAACGAGCGCGCCCGCACCGGCTTCGTGCGCCGGGTGCTGCGGCTGGCGATCCCGGGCGGCGTGATCGCCGGGACGGCCACCTTCACCGCGTACGCGCTGGCCCGCGCCAACCACGCGACCGACCTGGAGTCGGACACCAGCGTGGCCACCCTGACGCTGTTCCTGGTCGCGATCTGGGTGCTGGCGATCGTGGCCCGCCCGTACAACTGGTGGCGGCTGCTGCTGATCGGGACGATGGGCGGGGCGTTCACCCTGGTGCTGACCGTGCCGTGGCTCTCCGACTTCTTCCAGCTCTCGCTCTCCGGCACCCGGGACCCGTGGATCGGGGTCGGCATCGCGGTGACCGCCGGACTGGTGCTGGAGGTGGTCTGGCGGATCATGCGCCGCCGGATCGATGATTGACCCACGAAGCACGAGGCACCGGACGGGCGACGGGGGTCCGCGATGGCACGCAGGGGCGGGGACCTGGAGGCCTTCACGGCCTTCCTGGGCGGACTGCTGATCACCGGGCTGCTGGGCCTGGCGATGCTGGGGGCCGCCGCGCTGGCCGGGATCGATCCGGGTCCGCGGCTGACCGGGGTGGCCGCCGGTCTGCTGACGGTCACCTGGGTGGTGGCCACCCTGGCGGTCTACCTGCGGCTGATCGCCCGCGGCCGGACCCGCTCCGGCACCCGTTCCTGAGACGGACGGCCTCCGGGGCCGGCCCCGCGACGGCCGGTCCCGGAGGCCCGGCCGTCCCGGCGGCGGCGGGCCCCGGAGCCCGGCCGCTCAGCCCTCGAAGTCCCGGGCCCCGGAGCCCGGCCGCTCAGCCCTCGAAGTCCCGGGCCGCGGAGAGCTCGTAGGCGCGGTCCGGCTCGCTGAGCGCCGCCAGCACCTCGAACCGGCGGTGCCACTGCCCGACCGACCAGGCCAGCCCGGCGGCCAGCCCCTCCGGGGTCGCCGCGTGCAGCAGTCCGGGCACCGGCGGCACGTCGAACTCGTCGTCCTCGTCGGCCTCCTCGGCGGACTCCGGGTCGTACGGCGCCTCCGGGGTCCGCGCCCCGGTGTCCCAGCGCCAGTCGACGGCCGCCTCCTCGCCGTCCGGGCCGACCACCAGCAGCTCCTCGTGCTCCTCGTAGGCCACCGGGCAGCCGGGCAGCAGCTCCCGCACCACGGCCGGGACCCGGTGCAGCGCGCCCTCGGACAGCACCCGTCCGCCCGCCACCTCGCTGGCCAGCGAGACGTGCAGCCGCTCCGCGAGGTCGGCGGCGAGCGCCGGGGCGACCGGCAGCAGCGGGTGGTCGTGCAGCAGCTCGACGAGGTCGGGGGCGTCCGCGACGACCGCCTCGGTGGCGTCCACCACCACGGTGCGGTCGGGCCGGCGGCCGGTGGCCCGGTCCAGCGGCGGCACCGCGCGCACCACGTCCAGCGGCTCGATCCGCTCCGCGTCGACCCGGGCCAGCGCGGTGTGGATGCCGTGGAGCTGGCGGTGCCCCACCTCGGCGGCCGGGTCGGTGAGCCGGTCCAGCACCTCGTCCGGCCCGTGCGGCTCGGCGAGCAGCGCGGCCAGCGTGGTGCGCACGCCCAGCGCGTGCAGGAACTGCTCGTCCAGCGTGGTGCGGGCCTCGTCGTACAGGCCGCGCAGCAGCGGGTCGGCCCCGGCCGCGCGCAGCCCGGCGGGCTCGCGGCCGTCCAGCACCGGGTGATCGCGCAGCCACCAGGCGGTGTACGGCGGCAGGTCGGCGTAGGAGCCGTCCGGCAGCAGGGTGCGGACGGGGGTGACCACCGCGTCCCGGTACGGCGGGCGGGCCAGCGCGGCCAGCGCCTGCGGCCACGCGTCGTCGTCCACCAGGTCGAGGTCGCGGACGGCGAGCAGTTCGGCGGCGACCGGCGGGACGCCCACCGCGTCACCGCCGTCGGCGTGCAGCGCCTCCAGGGCGTCCTCGGCCCACTCGGCCAGGCCGTCCGGCGCCTCGTCGATCAGGCCGGTGGGGTGGCCGCCGGCCGCGCGGTCGGCGGGCGCGGTGGGGTCCAGCCGCTCCAGGTCGTCCGGGTCCAGCACCACGTCCTCGGCGCGGACCAGGACGAAGTCGGCCAGGACGCCGACCGCGGCCAGCACCTCGGGGCCCCAGCGCTCCAGCAGCTCGTCGTCCACCCAGCCGGCGTCGTCCTCGCGTGCCAGCGCCGCCAACGGGCTGTCGGGCAGCAGGAGTTCACCGGCCCGGGCGGGCTCGCCCTCGTCGTCGAGCAGGGCCAGCCGGGCCAGCCAGGGGTGCTCGCCGGGCGCCGGGGCGGCCGCCCTGACGAGCGCCAGCACCGCCTCGGCGAGGTCGGCGGCGGTGTCCGGGTCGTCCTCGGCCAGCTCGTAGGAGCGGGCGACGGCGGCGCGCACCTCGGGCGTGTCCAGCACCCCGGCCGGGGTGGCCGCGCCGGCGCCGAGCTTGGCCAGCAGCGGGTGGGCGGCCTCCGGGTGGGCGAGCCGCAGGTCGAGCACGGCGAGCGCGTCGGCCAGCGACCCCGGGTAGCCGGGGAAGGCCGCCCAGTCGGCGTCGTCGGAGGGCAGCAGGACCCGGCGCGGCCCGGTGACCGTCCGCCCGTCCGCGAGCGGCACCGGCAGCGCGCCGAGCGCCTCCGGGTCGGCGCCGCCGAGCGCCGCGTAGAGATTCCGCCACCAGGCCGGCTCCCGGTCCAGACCGCCCAGCTGGTCGACCACCTCGGCGAGCGGGATCCGGCGCACGTTCAGCACCCGCAGCTCGCTGCGGCGTTCCAGGCCGGCCGGCAGCAGGCCCGGGAAGATCGGCGCCAGCGCCTCGACCACCGAGCCGTCCGCGCCCTCCAGCAGCGTGGCGTCCCGGGGCCGCAGCGCGGGCGTGCCCGCCTCGACCGGCGCCGGGTGCGGCAGGAACGGCGTGCCGGGCAGCCGGGAGAGCACCGCGGCGCGCAGCGCGTTGTCCAGCGTGCCCTGGCCGAGCGGGCCGGGCACCAGGCCGAGCGAACCGAGGTCCCCGCCGCGGGCGCGCAACAGGTCGGCGTAGGCGTCGGCGGCGCGCTCGGTGAGGAAGTCCGCGAGCGGGCCGGGGGCGACGTGCCGGCGGGTGGAGTCCAGCGGGTAGGAGGCGATCAGCAGCGCGGGCAGGCCGAGCGGCTCGTCGCTGGGGGTGGGCGCGTGCAGCACCGGGGCGATCGCGGGCCGCTGCGGGGCGCCCTCGTCGGACACCGGGACCGCCCAGGTCACCGTCCAGTACGGACGGGCGCGCTCCTCGGTGGGCCGGTCGGCGAGCAGTTCGGGGGCGACCGCGCCGGCCGCGCCGGCGGTCTGCCAGACGGTGCGCCGCAGCCGCCCGCCCGCGTCGTCGGTGACCGTCACCTCGGTCACCCCGTCCGGACGCGGCTCGGCGGCGTCCCGGGTCAGCGTGCGTGTGCCGCCCGCGGTCTCCACCACCACCTCGGCCAGGCCGGGCAGGGTGAGCAGCAGGGCGTCGTCGACGCCCGCCAGCAGACGGCGGGTGAGGTCCTCGGCGGCGGCGTCGCGCAGCGGCAGCACCACCACCGTGTCGTACCCGGCCGGCGCCGGGCCCTCGGCGGCGAACGGCAGCCGCAGCAGCGGGACGTGACCGTCCCGGCGGCGCAGCTCCTCGACCAGCGCGGGCTGCGCGTCCGCCAGGGCCCGGGCCTCGCCCAGCGACCAGCGCACGCCGCCCGTCGAACCGAGCACCGCGGGCTCGTCGGTGACCGCGAGGACGGCGGCGAAGCCGACGCCGAACCGGCCGACGGTGGTGTCCCGCTCGCCGCGCTTGGAGGAGGCGCGCAGGGTGGACAGCGACTCGACGGCGGCGGCGTCCAGCGGCGCGCCGGTGTTCGCGGCGGCCAGCACGCCGTCCGCCAGGGTGAGCCGCAGCCGGCCGGGGCCGTGTCCGGCGCGGACCGCGGCGTCGGCGGCGTTCTGCGCCAGCTCGACGACCAGCCGGTCGCGGTAGCCGCCGAGGGCGAGCTCCTCCTCGGCGTTGGCGTCCTCCCGGAACCGGGCCGGGGAGGCGGCCCAGGCGTCCAGCACCCGACGGCGCAGTCCGGCGCTTCCGAAGGGGTCCGCGTGGTGCTCGTCCGTGCCGCTGCCGATGATCCGAGGTTCCACTGGACCTGCCGCCTTCCGCCGCCCTGTTGTGCCCTACGAGGGGCATTCTTCCCTGCCGGAACGAGTGCTCCGGACACGCCCCCGGCCGGGCCCGCCCCGGCCGGGCACCGGGGAGCGCCCCGGGCGGCGGGAACGACGGCGGCCCGCCCCACCGGGGTGGGGC
>NZ_JBHJRC010000044.1:0-38365 GCF_042261735.1 Kitasatospora sp. NPDC056327
GCCCCGGAACGGGTGTTCCGGGGCCGCCGCCGTGCTCGCGGGCTCAGGCCAGTTCGAGTGCCAGGTAGAAGTCCACCCGGGCCTCCAGACGGGAGAGGTCGCGGCCCGTCAACTCCTCGATGCGACCGATCCGGTACCGCAGCGTGTTGACGTGGACGTGCAGCCGGGCGGCGCACCTGGTCCACGAGCCGTCCGAGCGCAGGAACGCCTCCAGGGTGCGGAGCAGGTCCGCCTGGTGCTCGGTGTCGTAGGCGCTCACGGTGTCCAGCAGCCGGGACCGGAAGGCCCGGCGGACCTCGTCGGGGACGGCCGCGAGCAGCAGCACGTGCGAGGCCAGCTCCTCCGGCCCGGCCACCCGGACCCCGCCGGACCGGGAGGCGGCGATCCGGCGGGCGTGCCGGGCCTCCTCCAGCGCGCCGCGCAGACCCGCCGGTCCCCGGGCGGGCGCGGAGACGCCGAGGGTGATCCGGGCCTCCGGGCCGAGCCCGGCCTCCAGCGGGGCGAGCAGCTCGCGCAGGGCGTCGGCGGACACCGGGCCGTCCGGTACCGGCATCACCACCACCGCACCGGTGCCGGCCCCGGCGACCAGGGCGCCGTCGGGGCCGGCACCCAGCGCCTCCTCAAGGACCGCGCGCACGGTGCCCTCGGGCAGGCCGGTGCCCTCGGCGCGGACCACCAGCCAGGGGCGGTCCGTACCCTGCGCCCCGGTGCCCTCCCGCCGGCCGGCCCTCACGGAGGACGCGTCCAGGGTGCGGCCGATCTCGGCCGGGTCGGCGTCGCGGCGCAGCAGGGCGAGCACCTCGTCGGCGAGGCGGCGGCGCAGCCGTCGGCCCTCGTCCCGGCGGTGGCGTTCGGCGGCCACCAGCCGGGCGAGGTTCTCGGCGAGCTGGCGGCGCTTGGCGGTCCACTCGGTGATGTCGCCGGCCACCACGAGCAGCCAGTCGGCGAGCGGGGAGCCGGCCTCCGGGTCGGCGGGCGCGGGCAGCAGCGAGAAGGTGCCGGCCGGGAGCCGGGCCGGCTGCGGGGGCCCGCCGGGCCGGTGGCGGGCGGCGAGGTGCGTGCGGACCAGCCGGTCACGGTCCTCGGCGGGGAGCCGGTCGGCGGGCCCGGCGATCACCGCGCCGGTCGGGGCGAGCACCCAGCAGTCGAGGTCGAGGTCGCCGCCGAGCAGGTCCAGCACGGCGTCCAGGCCGCCGGCGCCGGCCGCCTGGACCAGCAGCCGGTGCCGGTCGACCAGGGCGGACAGGTCGGCGGCCCGGTCGGCGGAGACCTGGCGGCCGACGAACTCGGTGACGGTGCCGAACGCGATGTCGTCGGGCACCGCGAGCAGCGGCATGCGGTGCCGGCGGCAGGCCTCCACGAGGTCCTCGGGGACCGGCCCGACCTCGGCCTCGCCCGCCGCGAGGGCGACCGCGCCGCCGGCCGCTAGGGTGCGCACGAACCGTTCGGAGTCGGCCGGGCCGGTGCGCCAGAGCATGCCGGTGAGGACCAGTTCGCCACCGTGCAGGTAGCGGCCGGGGTCCTGGAGGTCGGTCGTCATCACGCCGCCGATCCGGCGGTCCAGCTCGTCCTCGGCCGCGAGCAGGCGCATGCGCGGGGCACCGGGGGCGAGCAGGTCACGGACACGCATCCGGGGGCTCCTAACGGACGGACGGACGGCGGGGCGGGAGCAGGAGAGCCGGGGCGGTCCGGGCGCCCGGCCGTGGGTACCGGCGGGCCCGGCGCGGCGCTCCCCGGGGCCCGGATCGCGGGGTCGTGGCCGGGGAGCCGCGGCCGGATCACGGTCTTCGGTGCGACCCGGCGCACCGCCGGGCCGCGTGATCGTTCTCCTTGGAGGAACGTACAGGATGCCGGGCGGGAGCGCGGCCGGGGCTTCGTGCCATCGGTGACTGCCGGTGGCCCGCCTCGCGGCGGTTCACTGGTCGGAGGCCTCCGGGCACGCCGCGGCGACCCGCCGGCCAGGACGTGAGGAGGCACCCGGATGGAGTTCCTTCGGCCCGCGGACTGGGGCGAGGCGCTCGCGGCGAAGGCCGCCGAGCCGGCCGCGCTGCCCGTCTCGGGCGGGACGGACGTCATGGTCGAGCTGAACTTCGACGTGCGCCGGCCGCCCGCGGTGCTCGACCTGAACCGGGTCGCCGAACTCGCCGAGTGGTCGGTCGGCGGCGGCGTGGTCCGGCTCGGCGCCGCCGTCCCGTACAGCCGGATCATCGCCGAGCTGTCCGGCCCGCTGCCCGGCCTGGCACTGGCGGCCCGCACCGTCGGCTCCCCGCAGATCCGCAACCGGGGCAGCGTCGGCGGCAACCTGGGCGCCGCCTCGCCGGCCGGCGACGCGCACCCGGCGCTGCTGGCGGCCGGCCGGGACGTACTGGTCGAGGCGGCCTCGGTGCGGGGCACCCGGCTGATCCCGATCGACGGCTTCTACACCGGCGTGAAGCGCAACTGCCTGGCACCCGACGAACTGATCCGCGCCGTGCGGATCCCGGTCGCCGACGGCCCCCAGCAGTTCTCCAAGGTCGGCACCCGCAACGCGATGGTCATCGCGGTCTGCGCGTTCGGCCTCGCCCTGCACCCCCGGAGCGGCACGGTCGGCACCGGCATCGGCTCGGCCGCGCCCACCCCGCGGCGCGCCGCCGGGGCCGAGGACTACCTGGGGGAGGTGCTCGCGGGGCGCGGCCTGTGGGAGAGCGGCGGGCCGCTCGGCGCCGAGGTGCCCGTCCGGTTCGGCGAGCTGGTCACGGCCGCCGCCGCCCCGATCGACGACGTCCGGGGCACCGCCGCCTACCGCCGGCACGCGCTCGCCGTGATGGCCCGGCGCACCCTCACCTGGGCCTGGGACGACTACCGCCGGCAGATCGGGAGCGCGGCATGAGGATCACGTTCACCGCCAACGGCCGCCCGGCCGAGGCCGACGGCGTGCGGGAGGGCGAGAGCCTGCTGTACCTCCTGCGCGAGCGCGTCGGTCTGCCCGGCTCGAAGAACGCCTGCGAGCAGGGCGAGTGCGGCTCCTGCACGGTCTACCTGGACGGCGTGCCGGTCTGCGCCTGCCTGGTCGCGGCCGGCCAGGTGCAGGACCGCGAGGTGCGCACCGTCGAGGGGCTGGGCGGCGAGGACGGCGGGCTGGGGCCGGTCCAGCAGGCGTTCCTGGACGCCGGAGCCGTCCAGTGCGGCTTCTGCACGCCCGGCCTGGTGGTGCAGACGGACGCGCTGCTGGCCCGGGACCCGCGGCCGTCCGACGCGGACATCCGGGAGGCGCTGGCCGGCAACCTGTGCCGGTGCACCGGCTACGGGAAGATCATGGACGCGGTGCGGCTGGCCGCCGCCCGGATCCGCGGGGATGTGACGGGATGAACGCCCGGACCCGCTCCCCCGCGGACGCCGCCCCGGCCGGCACCCGGACCGGGCCGGCCGGGAGGGACCTCCGGGAGGTCCGGCGGAGCGGCCCGGACGGCGTCGGCGGCTCACCGCCGCGCCCGGACGGCACGCTGAAGGTGCGCGGCGAGTTCGCGTACTCCTCGGACCTGTGGCACGAGGACATGCTGTGGGGCACGACGCTGCGCTCGCCGCACCCCCGGGCGAACATCCTCTCCGTCGACGTCTCCGGAGCGCTCGCGGTGCCCGGGGTGGCCGCGGTGCTCACCCACGAGTCCGTCCCCGGCAGCAAGTACTACGGCCTGGAGATCCCCGACCAGCCGGTGCTGGCGATCGACCGGATCCGCCACCACGGCGAACCGGTCGCGCTGGTCGCCGCCGACCACCCGGAGACCGCCCGGCGCGCGGCGAAGCGGATCGCGGTCGCCTACGAGGTGCTCGACCCGATCGTCACCGAGGAGCAGTGCCTGGCCCCGGAGAGGTACGGCTACGTGCACGAGCCGCACGAGTACCGGGCCCGCGCGCACGGCAACATCTGCCACGAGCAGCGGCTCGTCTCCGGCCTGGGCGTGACCGACGAGGTGCGGGCCATGGCGGACGTCGTGGTGACCGGCAGCTACGAGGTCGGCATGCAGGACCAGGCCTTCCTCGGCCCGGAGTCCGGGCTGGCGGTGCCCGCCGAGGACGGCGGCGTCGACCTCCACGTCGCCACCCAGTGGCTGCACGTGGACCGCCGGCAGATGGCGCCGGTGCTCGGGCTGCCGGAGGAGCGGATCCGGCTCGCCCTGGCCGGCGTGGGCGGCGCGTTCGGCGGCCGGGAGGACCTCTCGATGCAGATCCACGCCTGCCTGCTGGCCCTGCGCACCGGCCGCCCGGTCAAGATGGTCTACTCCCGGGACGAGTCCTTCTTCGGCCACGTGCACCGCCATCCGGCGCGGATGCGCTACGAGCACGGCGCCACCCGGGACGGCCGGCTGGTCTACTCCGACGCCCGGATCGTGCTGGACGGCGGCGCGTACGCCTCCTCCTCCCCCTCCGTGGTCGGCAACGCGGCCTCGCTGGGCAACGGCCCGTACGTGATCCCCCACGTGCGGATGCACGCCCTCGCGCTGTACAGCAACAACCCGCCCTGCGGGGCGATGCGCGGCTTCGGCGCGGTGCAGGCGGCGTTCGGCTACGAGAGCCAGCTGGACCGGCTGGCCGCCGCGCTGTCCATGGACCCGGTGGAGCTGCGCCGGCTCAACGCCGTCCGCCAGGGCGACCGGATGCCCACCGGGCAGGAGATCGACGCACCCGCGCCGGTCGCCGAACTGCTCCGGCGGGTCGCGGCGATGCCGCTGCCGCCGGCGCCGGACCCCGGCGGCCCGGAGCCGGACCGGCGGCAGCTGCCCGGCGCGCTGTCCAACACCTCGCACGGCGAGGGCGTCGTGCGCGGCGTCGGCTACTCGGCCGGGATCAAGAACGTCGGCTTCTCCGAGGGCTTCGACGACCACTCCACCGCGCGGGTGCGGCTGGAGGTGGCCGGCGGCGAGCCGGTCGCCCTGGTGCACACCGCGATGGCCGAGGTCGGCCAGGGCGGCGTCACCGTGCACGCCCAGATCGCCCGCACCGAGCTGGGTGTCGAGCAGGTGACCGTCCAGCCGGCCGACACCGGGATCGGCTCGGCCGGATCGACCTCCGCCTCCCGGCAGACCTACATGACGGGCGGCGCGGTCAAGCTCGCCGCGGAGGCGGTCCGGCACGAGCTGATCGAGCGGGGCCGGCGCCGGCACGGCTGGACCGGGCGGGACCTCACGCTGGCCGGCGGCCGGGTCGTCTCCGCCTCGGCCGGACCGCTGGCCGACCTGGCCGACCTGATCGGCGACGAGCCCGTGGAGGCCGTCCGCGAGTACCGCCACCGGCCGACCTTCCCGTTCGACCGGGAGACCGGGCAGGGCGACGGCCACGTCCAGTACACCTTCTGCGCCAACCGGGCGGTGGTCGACGTGGACGTCGAGCTGGGCCTGGTCAGGGTGGTGGAGCTGGCCGCCGTGCAGGACGTCGGCAGGGCGATCAACCCGCTCGCCGTGGTGGGCCAGATCCAGGGCGGCTGCACCCAGGCGCTCGGGCTCGCGGTGATGGAGGAGATCCTCCTGCGGGACGGCACGGTGCGCAACGCCTCCTTCACCGACTACCTGGTCCCGACCGTCCTGGACACCCCGCCGATCCCGGTGGAGCTCCTCGAACTCCCGGACCCGCACGCCCCCTACGGGCTGCGCGGGGTGGGCGAGGCGTCGACCGTCTCGGCCACGCCGGCCGTCGTGGCGGCGATCCGGAACGCCACCGGGCTGGCGCTGAACCGGATCCCGGTGCGGCCCGAGCACCTGACCACCGAACGTCCCGGCGCTCCCTGAGGCCCGCCCGGAGGGACACCCCGGCCGTGCGGGATCGTTCTCCCGTACGGCGGAGGCGCCGGCGTCCCCCGGTTCGCCACGGCGGCCCGGCCGGCCGGTCCCGGAGCGCGAAGGAGCTTCCCCCATGCAGGACATCGCCGAGCAGCTGCTGGCCTGGCACGCGCTGGGCCGCCCCTTCGCGGTGGCCACCGTCGTCGGGGTCTCCGGCAGCGCGCCGCGCGACCCGGGCGCCGCGCTCGCCGTCGGGGCGGACGGCGAGGCGGTCGGCAGCGTGTCCGGCGGCTGCGTGGAGGGGGCCGTCTACGAGCTGTGCCGGGCCGCGACCGCCTCCGGCGAGCCGGTGCTGGAACGGTTCGGCTACGGCGACGAGGACGCCTTCGCCGTCGGCCTGACCTGCGGCGGGGTCCTGGACGTCCTCGTCCAGCCGGTGGTCCCCGGCGCCGACCCGGCACTCGACCGCGGCCTCGCACTGGTCGCCGCCGGCACCCCGGTGGCGCTCGCCCGGGTCGTCACCGGACCGGCCGCGCCGCTCGGCACCTGTCTCACCGTCACCGCCGGCACCCACCACGGCTCGCTCCCCCGCTCCCCCGGGGCGGCGGCGCTGGAACGGGCCGCGGTCGCCGGGGCCCGGGCCATGCTGGAGGCCGGGCGCACCGGACGGCTGGTCCTCGGGGCCGACGGGAGCCCCTGCGCCGAGGAGCGGCACGGCGGCGTCACCCTGTTCGTCGAGTCGTACGTGCCCGCGCCGCGGATGCTGGTGTTCGGCGCGATCGACTTCGCCGCCGCGGTGGTGCGGATCGGCAAGTTCCTCGGCTACGACGTCACCGTCTGCGACGCCCGGCCGGTCTTCGCCACGGCGCGGCGCTTCCCGGAGGCGGACCGGGTCGTCGTCGACTGGCCGCACCGCTACCTGGACTCCCAGCTGGACCTGCTGGACGGCCGGACGGTGCTCTGCGTGCTCACCCACGACAGCAGGTTCGACCTCCCGCTGCTGGAGCGGGCGCTGCGGCTGCCGCTCAGCTACGTCGGGGCGATGGGCTCGCGCCGCACCCACCGCGAACGGGCGGCCGGGCTGCGCGCGGCCGGGCTGACGGAGGCCGAACTCGCCCGGCTGCGCTCGCCGATCGGCCTCGACCTCGGCGCCCGCACGCCCGAGGAGACGGCGGTGTCGGTGGCCGCCGAGATCGTCGCCCACCGGCGGGGCGGCGGCTGCCTGCCGCTCGGTGCCGGGGACGGGCCGATCCACCACGACCGGCCGGAGGACGGCGGGGCGATCGGTGACCGGGCCGCGGGCGACGGTGCCGCGGGCGCCCGGCCGGCCGGGGGCCGCGGCCTCAGGTGACGACGTTGTAGGCCTCGCAGACCATCGGCGGGGCGGTCGCCATGCCGACCTCGCGCAGGATCGGCAGCAGCACGGCCGCGAAGTGGTCGAACGCCTCCCGGGACTCCCAGACGTCGGTGACGTGCCAGCCCGCGCCGTCCGGCAGCGGACCGGACGCGTGCAGGACCAGCCCGCGCACCGGCCAGTCCCCGGGGCGGTTCAGCCCGGTGCCGCCGGTCAGCCGGTCCACCGACTCCTCGTACTGCTCCCGGGTGACCCCGGGAAGGTCGAGCACCACGATGATCGCCATGCGGAGGCTCCTCGTTCCGGTCACCGGCCGTCGTCGTCCGGTCGCCTCCAGTCCAGCCCGCGGAGCCTCACGGCAGCCAACCCGGTACCGCCGTCCGGGTGAATTGCGGGCCCCCGGCGACGGCGGGAGGCTGGAGACGAGGGCTCTTCCGGGCCCGGGAAGGAGCACCGCCATGCGCGCGTTGCTGGAGATCGAACTCGACACCCCGACGGCCAACAGGGCGATCGCGGACGGCACCGTGACGGCGACGTTCGACCGGCTGATGGGCGACCTCAAGCCCGAGGCCGCCTACGCCTTCGCCCGTCACGGCCGGCGCTGCCAGATCATCGTGATCGACATCGCCGACGAGGCCGCCCTGCCGGGGATCCTCGAACCGTTCTGGCTGGAGTTCAACGCCCACGTCGACGTGCACGTCTGCATGAACCCGGGCGAGCTCCAGGAGGGCCTGGCCCGGATGAACCGCTGACGCCGGGGCGCGTCCCACGCCCCCGCCGGGCCGGGCGCCGTCAGTCGGAGACCGCCAGCCGCACGCCGAACCCGACCACCACCGCACCGGTCACCCGGTCCATCACCCGGCGCGCCGCCGGGCGGCGCAGCCAGCCGCGCAGCGCCCGGGCGAAGCCCACCAGCACCAGCGACCAGAGCAGCCCCTCCAGGACGTGCACCCAGGTCAGCGCCACCCCGGCGGCGAAGTGCGGAGCGCCCGCCGGGATGAACTGCGGCAGCACCGCCACGTAGAAGACGCCGACCTTCGGGTTGAGCAGATTGGTCAGCAGCCCGCGCCGCCAGCCGGCCGCCAGGCCGCCCGCCGGGGCGTCCCCCCGCTCCGCGTCCCCGGCCGGCCCGTCCGTGGCCTCCCGGTCCGCGGCGCCGGCGCGGGCGCGGAGCATCCCGATCCCCATCCACACCAGGTAGGCGGCACCGGCCCAGCGCAGGATCTCGTAGCCCACCTGCGAGGCGGTGAGCAGCGCCGTCACACCGGCCGAGGTGAGCGTGCCCCAGAGCAGGGTGCCGGTCTGGATGCCGAGCACCACGCCCCAGGCCTGCCGCCGCCGGCCCAGTGCCGAGGTCCGCAGGATCAGGGCGGTGTCCAGCCCCGGGGTGAGCGTCAGCAGCCCCACGACGAGGGCGAAGGACCAGAGGGCGGTCGTCATCTCCATGGGCGCTCATCGTACGGGGGTCCGGCCGGTTCGCCGCACGGGTTCCCGGCCGCCGGTTCAGGCCGGCCGGCGGACCCTCTCGGCGACCGCACGGCCCTCCTGCACCGTCGCGTCGTACTCCACCCGCTGGCCCTCGGCCAGCGTCCGGTCGCCGCCGTCCGGCGCCAGGATCGAGTCGTAGTAGACGTACAGCGGCGGGCCGTCGTCGTCGGGGGTGATCAACCCGTAGCCGTGGTTCGCGTGGTAGGACTGCACGGTGCCGGTGGCCATCGGCGCTCCTCGGGTCCGTCGTCTGGGTCCGTCGTCCGGTCCGGCCTGCGTTCGGCCGGGCTCCGGCCACCGCGCGGTGGGCGCGCGGCCGGCGGTCCCCCGGCCACCATGATCGGTGCTGGAGCGGCCGGGCGCGCCCCGGGACGGACGGAGGACGGTGACGGATGAGGGCGGCCCGGGCGATCTCGCTGCTCCTGCTGCTCCAGGCGCGGCGTGCCATGACCGGCGCCGAACTGGCCGCCGAGCTGGAGGTCTCCGAGCGCACCGTGCAGCGCGACGTGCTGGCGCTGGCCGAGGCCGGCGTCCCGGTCTACGCCGACCGCGGACGGGCCGGCGGCTACCGGCTGCTCGACGGCTACCGCACCCGGCTGACCGGGCTCGACCGGGCCGAGGCCGAGGTGCTGCTGCTCGCCGGACTGCCCGGCCCGCTCGGCGACATGGGCCTCGCCGACCCGGCGCTCGCCGCCCGGCTCAAGGTGGCCGGCGAACTGGGCGAGGCACCGTCCGAGGGGGCGCGGCGGTTCCACCTGGACGCGCCCGGCTGGTTCCGGGACACGCCCGTGCCGCCGCTGCTGGCCGAGGTCTCCCGCGCGCTGTGGGACGGGCGGCTGCTGCGGGTGCGCTACCGGCGGCGCCCGGAGGCGGAGCCGGTCGGGCGGGTGCTGCGGCCGTCCGGGCTGGTGCTGAAGGCGGGCACCTGGTACCTGGTGGCCCGGCCGGAGGACGGACCGGCCGACGGCGCCCCCGCACCCGGGGGGCCGGGCGGGCCCGGGGAGCACCGGGTCTACCGGGTGGACCGGCTGGCCGCCGCCGAGCCGTCGGAGCGGCGCTTCGAGCCCGACCCGGCCGACCGGGCCTTCGACCTGGCGGCGTTCTGGGACGCCGGGGCGGCGGAGTTCGCCCGCTCGCTGCTCCGGGAGACCGTGACCGTGCGGCTCAGCCCGCTCGGCCTGGAGCGGCTGCCGCGGCTGCTCGACGCGGTCGCCGCGCGGGAGGCGCTCGCCGGTGCCGGGGAGCCCGACGGACACGGGTGGGTGACCGTCCGGCTCCCCGTGGAGTCACTGGACGTCGGCTACGAGGACGTGCTGCGGCTCGGACCGGAGGCCGAGGTGCTCGGGCCGCCGGCCCTGCGCGGCCGGCTCGCCGAGGCGGCGGCCCGCTCCGCCGCCCTCTACGGCGGCGCTCAGCGGTAGCCGGCCGGGTCCACCGGGCCCGGCGCGCCCTCGGCGTCCACCAGGTAGCGGAAGGCGTCCGGGCGGCTGCCGTCCAGATCGGTGAAGCCGTACTCACGGGCCAGCCCGCCGCTGGAGTGCGAGGTGCCGTTGAACCGCGCCACCTCCGGGTCGGCGGCGAGCGCCACCACCGCGCGGCCGACGAACGCCGGGGACTCCGAGATGCCGAACTGCGGCTCGGCCGCCGTCGCCTCCCGCCAGGTCTCCTCGGTGACGCCGAAGTGCTCCAGCATCATCTCCGACCGCATCCAGCCCGGGGTGAGGGCCACCGCCGTCGCGCCGCGCGGGCCCAGCTCGTGGCCCAGCGCGAAGGCCATCCGCAGCACGGCGGCCTTGGCGACGTCGTAGAAGAAGGAGTTCCGGTAGCGGGTGCCGTTGTACTCGGCGGTCCCGTCGGTCATCTCCACCACCAGCCCACCGGGGCGGCGGAGCAGCAGGGGCAGCAGGTGGTGGCTGGTGACCGCGTGCGTCTCGACGGCGAGGCGCAGCAGGCGCAGCCCCTTGTCGAGGTCGTGCTCCCAGACCGGGACCTCCCAGCCGAACAGCTGCTCGCCGCCCCAGATGTCGTTCACCAGGATGTCCAGGCCGCCGTGCTCGGCCTCGATCCGCGCGGCCACCGCGGCGACCTCGTCGGGCACCAGGTGGTCGGCGCGCACCGCGATGCCGTGGCCGCCGGCCGCGGTCACCAGCTCCGCCGTCCCCTCAAGCGTCTCCGGCCGCCGCCCGTACTCCCCGGTGCGCCCCTCGGCGCTGCGCCCGGTGCCGTACACCGTCGCCCCGGCGGCGCCGAGCGCCACCGCGATCCCCCGCCCGGCCCCCCGGGTGGCCCCCGCCACCAGCGCGACCCTGCCCTTGAGCGGTTGCTCCGTCATGTCGGCACCCTTCCACGTCCTCGATCGGTCAGCACCGATGCTCCCCGGTAATCCCGACACCTGCTGTCGGGATTACCGGAAGACCGCCGGGCCGACCTGTGGCGGCGGCACCATACGCAGAAGACTCTCAAGCGCACGACCGTCTACGTCGAAGCCGAGGACCTCGCCGTGATCGCGGCCCTCGACCGCGACCACCCGACCGGTCCGGCGGCACGCGAAGTACTGGACCGTGCCGGCACGCTGGTGATCCCACCCGTTCTGCCGAGCGAACTCGACCGCCTGGCACGGCGGGTCCTCGGACCCGCCGCGTCCATGGGTGCCGTCGACGACGTACGGCGCCGCGTGCGGTCCGGACGTGCGGTCCTGCCCGAGATCACCGCCGACACCTTGGACGCCGCCCGGGCCGTCCGGGCCCGCCACCGCGATCTGCGCCTCGACCTCGCGGACGCCGTCGACGTGGCGCCGGCCGCGGACCTCCGCACCGATCTGGTCCTGATGCTCGATCAGCGCGGCTTCCGGGTGGTCGGGCCCCCGACCGCGCACAAGGCCTTCCGCGTCCTGCCGTTCGACCTGTGAGTCGTGCCGGCCGGCCCCGGAGCGGGTGGGGCGCCCGTGTGCTCCGGGGCCGGCCGGTCAGGTGATGTTCAGGCGGGCGGCGAGGCGGAGGAGGCCGGGGGCGAGGCGGCTGAGGAGGCGGGCGGCCTTGGCCTCGGGGGTGACGGGGACGACGGGGCGGTTGGTGCGGACGGCGGCGAGGACCGCGGTGGCGACCTTCTCGGGCGGGAAGCCGCGGCGGGCGTAGAGGCGGGCCGCGCGGGCCCGCTTGGCGGCCTGTTCGTCGGCCGTGGTGGCGGAGAAGGTGGAGGTGCGGGTGATGTTGGTGTCGACGATGCCGGGGCAGACGGTGGAGACGCCGATGCCGTGGCCGGCGAGTTCGGCGCGCAGGCAGTCGGAGAGCATGAAGACGGCGGCCTTGCTGGTGGCGTAGGCGGTGAGCGCCTTGGAGGGCAGGTAGGCGGCGGCCGAGGAGAGGTTGACGATGTGGCCGCCCTCGCCGCGGTCGGCCATCAGGGTGCCGAACGCCCGGCAGCCGTGGATGACGCCCCAGAGGTTGACGTCCAGGACCCGCTGCCACTCCTTCTCGGTGGTCTGCAGGAAGGTGCCGGAGTGGCCGACGCCGGCGTTGTTGACGACCACGTCGGGAACGCCGTGCTCGGCGGCGACCTGCCGGGCGAAGGCGTCGACGGCGGCGCCGTCGCCGACGTCGACCCGGTAGGCGTACCCGGTGGGGCCGATCAGTCCGGCGAGGTCGGCGGTGCGGCGGGCCGCGTCGAGGTCGAGGTCGCAGACCACCACCCGGGCGCCCTCCGCCGCGAAGGCGAGCGCGGTGGCCCGGCCGATGCCGCTGCCGCCGCCGGTGACGACGACCAGCCGGCCGTCGTCCGGGACCGGCGCGCCCACGGGCGTGCCGGCCGCGGTGCGGGCGACGTGCTCGCGGACCAGTCCGGCCACGGTGCTCCCCTTCTCCAGCAGTGCGGACCAGTGGGTGGCGCGCAGGGTCCGGCGGGTCAGCCGGGGCACCCAGCGCTCCAGGCCGTCGGAGAGCCGGCCGCCGACGTAGCGGTCATCGGTGAGGGTGATCAGCTGCACCGGCACCTCGGTGGGGCGCTCGCGCGGGCTGCGCAGGACCGGCCGCACGTTGGCCCGGTAGAGCTCGATGCCGCGCACCGCGTCCCGCCGCAGGCTCGGCTGCGGGTGGCCGGGGCGCGGGGTGACGCCCTCCAGGTCGCGCAGCACCCGGGGCCAGGCGCGGGCCAGGCCGAGCCGCCAGGCGCCGGGGGCGAGGTAGGGCAGGTGGAAGGCGGTGATGTACCAGGAGTCGAGCCCCTGGGCGAGCAGCTGCCGCAGGTGGCGCGGGGTGGGGCGGCGCAGCCGGGCGCGCAGCCAGAAGCCCACGTGGTCGAGGCAGGGCCCGGACATCGTGGTGTAGGACGCGAGGCGGCGTTCGGCGCCGGGCGCGGTGACGGCCTCCCAGGACTGCAGCGAACCCCAGTCGTGGGCGACCACGTGCACCGGACGGTCCGGGCTGACCGCGTCGGCGACCGCGAACAGGTCGGCGGCGAGCTGCTCCAGCCGGTAGCCGGCCCGGTCGGCGGGGACGCCGGAGGCCCCGGCGCCGCGCACGTCGTAGCGGACCACGTGGTGGTCGCGGGCGAGGTCGCCGGCGACGTCGTCCCAGACCGCGTGGGTGTCGGGGTAGCCGTGGACCAGCAGCACGGTCGGGGCCGCCGGGTCGCCCTGCTCGTACACGGCGAGCGGCAGGCCGCCGGAGTGGACGGTGCGGCGGCGGGCGGGCGTGCTCATCGGGTCGCCTCCTGGGCGGTCGCGGGTGCGTCGGCATTGTGCCAGCGGCGGACGTGCGGGAGGTCGTCGTCGAGCCAGTGGGCGTCGTCCTCCGTCACCACCAGCAGCTCCTCGAACTTGATGCCGACATCCCGGAACCCGATGTGCGGCTCCACCGCCCAGAGGCCCGGGGTGGGCGCGTGCCGGGAGGAGCGGCCGTCGGCCCAGAGCGGGGAGCGGCCGTGCAGCCGCTCGCCGACGAGCTCGCGGCCGAGCGTCTGGAGGGTCCGCACGCCGAAGCCGAACACGTTCACCCCGGCCGGGCCCCGGGCGGTGGTGCGGGTGACCCGGTGGCCGATCACCCGGCCGGGGTAGACCCGGTGGCGGTTGTCGTAGCCGTGCGCCGCGATCCGGGCGTCGACGGCCGCGTACACCTCGGCGAGCGGCCTGCGGGCTCGGACCTCGGCGAGGATCAGCTCCCGGTAGACCCGCAGGTCGGCGGCGAGGCGGTCCCAGACGCGGTTCTCGCCGACCTTGCCGCCGTAGCCGATGTCGGCGGTGTAGCCGTCGACGACGGGTGCGCAGTCCAGCACGTAGGGCATGCCCTCCTCCAGGCGGCGGTTGCCGGCGAAGAACTGCAGCGGGGTGTGGAAGCGCCGGAACGCCGTGCGGTCGCCGAACCAGGCGAAGGGGACGTGGAAGAAGTCCTGGACGCCGGCGGCCACCAGCCGGCGGCGCAGCTCGGCCGTGGTCTGCCGTTCGGTGACGCCGGGTTCGATCCAGGCGGCGACCTGCTCGGCGCAGTCGTAGGCGAGCCGCTGGGTCTCCCGGAAGCGGTCGAGGTCGTGCGCGGTGTACGGGAAGGCGGGCGGGTGCGGCACGGCGGGGTCCCTCACAGGTCGAGCACGAGGGTCTCGCCCTCGGCGGCACGGGAGACGCAGGGCAGCAGGGTGCCGGCGGCGCGCCGGCCGGGAGTGAGGCGGCGGTCGCGGTGGTCGGCGGTGCCGGCCAGCAGGCGGACCTCACAGGTGCCGCAGAAGCCCTGCCGGCAGGAGTACGCGAGGCCGGGGCGGGCCTCGCGGAGCACGTCCAGGGCGGAGCGGTCGGCGGGGACCGGCAGCGCGGGGCCGTCGGCACCGAGGCGGACGGTGAACGGCGCGCCGCCGGTGACCGGGGCGGCGCCGAAGCGTTCGAAGTGCAGCGCGGCGGCGGGCGAGGCGTCGAGGGCCCGCTGGACGGCGGTCAGCATCGGGGCCGGGCCGCAGCAGTAGACGGCGGCGCCGCGCGGGGCGCGGGCGAGCAGCTCGGCACCGGTGGGCGGGCCGCCGTGCTCCCGGTCGGTGCGCAGGTGGACCCGGTGCGGGTCGAGGGCGCGCAGCTCGTCGGCGAACGGGAGGCTGCCGGGGTCGCGGCCGGTGTGGACGAGGTGCCAGTCCAGGCCGTGCCGCGCGGCCTCCCGGGCCATCGGGAGCAGCGGGGTGATGCCGATGCCGCCGGCCAGCAGCAGGACCGCCGGTTCGGCGCAGAAGGCGAAGCCGTTGCGCGGGCGGCGGGCGGCGAGCCGGGTTCCGGGGTGGACGCCGTCGTGGATCTCGGCGGAGCCGCCGCCGCCGTCCGGCAGGCGGCGGACGGCGATCCGGTAGACGGTGGCGTCGCCCGGGTCGCCGCACAGCGAGTAGTGGCGTTCGCGGCCGGAGGGGAGGGTGAGCCGCAGGTGGGCGCCGGGCTGCCAGGCCGGGAGGGGAGCGCCGGAGGGGTCGGCGAGGGTCAGCTCGACGGCGTCGGCGGCGACCGGGCGGCGGGCGGTGACGACCAGGCGGAGCGCCGGGACGGGACCGGCGGGCGGGCGGCGGGGGTTGCGGCGCAGCAGCGGGCCGCCGAGGGCGGGGCCGTAGCGGTCGCCGAAGGCGGTGAGGAAGCGGAGGAAGGTGTCGGCGCGCGGGCGGCCGTAGAGGTCGGGGGGCGGGGTGTGCGGGTCCATCCGGCGGGGTCCTCGGGGCTCGGGCGGCAGGGTGGGGAGAGGAGAGAGGGGTCGAGGGGGGAACGGGGTGACGGGTGCTCAGCGGCCGGCGGCGGCACGGGCGGCCGGGGAGGCGGCCAGGTAGCCGAGCGCCTGGCTGGAGGACCCCTCCTGGGTGGGGTGGTAGCCGGGCCGCAGGTAGCGCAGGCCGGAGCGGAGCGAGGCGACCGGCTCGGGCAGCAGGCCGCGCCGGGCGATCCTTCCGGCCTCCCGCCAGGTGGGCCGGAGCCGGCCGTCGAGGGTGGGGTCGGCGGCGAGCAGGAAGCGGGCACCGCGCACCCAGAGGTGGACCAGCAGCGGCCCGGAGATCAGCATGCCGCGGATCCGGCGGGCGTAGCCGGGGTCGAGGTGGACCATCAGGTCGAAGGCGACGCTGCGGTGCTCGACCTCCTCCGCGCCGTGCCAGCGCAGCAGGTCGAGCATCGTGGGGTCGGCCTTCGCGCGGTCCAGGCCCGGGGAGTTGAGCGCCCAGTCGCCGAGGAAGGCGGTGAAGTGCTCGATCGCCGCGACGAGGGCGACCCGCTCGATGACGTTCTCGCGCCGACGGGCCGGGCTCAGTCCGGGCCTGTCGCCGAGGACGCGCCGGAACAGCCAGGAGATCTGCCGTACGTAGGGGCGCGGGTCGAGGCCCTGGCCGAGCAGGTGGTCGAGGACCTCCTGGTGCGCCTCGGCGTGGATGGCCTCCTGGCCGATGAAGCCGAGCACCTCCTCGCGCAGCCCCTCGTCCCGGACCAGCGGCAGGGCGTCCTTGAACACCTTGACGAACCAGCGCTCGCCCTCGGGGAGCAGCAGGTGCAGGACGTTGATGACGTGGGTGGCCATCGGCTCGTCGGGGATCCAGTGCAGCGGCAGTCCGGCCCAGTCGAAGCGGACGTCGCGGGGCTCCAGGACGAGGTCCCGGTGCACCCGGGAGGCGGGGGCGACGGCGCCGGCGGGCTCGGCGGGGGCGGGGGTGGCGGCGGGGCTGGGACCGGGGCTGGGCACGGGAGGGCCCTCCTGACCTGCGGGTGGCGGCTCGACCCGGCACAACGTACTCGCGGGTAGCCGCGGCCACAAGGGTTTCGGCACGTCTTATCGACATCGAGTCTAATAAGTCCGGCGCCGGGAAGCCGCGGGTCCGGCGCAAACACCTGCCGCCGGAAGCACGAGGACCCCGCCGGGGGCGGGGTCCGTGGACGGGCGGCGGGTCGGGCCGCCCGGGGGTGCGCGGTGCGTCAGACCGCCATCGCCAGCATCAGCGGCGCGGCACGGGCGGCGAGCAGTTCGGCGGCGGCCTTCAGCCGGTGCACGTTGTCGACCGGCATCGAGGTGGCCAGGCAGCCGACCGTGCTGCCCGCGGTCACCGGCACCGCCGCGCAGACCGTGCCGAGCGCGTACTCCTGGATGTCCAACACCGGAACGGTGGCGGGCTGGCGCTCCAGACGGTGCATCAGCTGGTCGGCGTCGGTGACCGTCCGCGAGGTGAGCCGGGCCACCGGGTGGCGGGAGAGGTGGTCCCGGCGGGCGTCGTGGTCGAGCTGGCTGAGCAGACACTTGCCGATCGCGCTGGCGTGCGCGGTGGCCCGGAAGTCCACCCACTCCTGGACCGCCGGCGCACCCTCGGAGGCCGAGACCGCCTCGATGGACAACTCGCCCTCGTGGTAACGGGTGAAGTACACTGCGGCGCCCAACTCGTCGCGCAGCTCCGCGAGTTTGCGGTCCAGTCTGGCCCGGACCAGCTGCTCCCGGTTGTGCTGGCCCAGCAGCGCGAAGGTCCCCCCGAGCACCCAACCGCCGTCCTGGCAGTGCAGATAGCCCTCGATCTCCAGGATCTCCGCGAGCCGGCGGACCGTCGGCAGACCGAGCGAGGTCTCCCGGGCGAGGGTGACCAGGGTGGCACCGCCGGGGTGGCGGTCGACCGCCTCCAGCAGTCTGAGGGCGTGCTGGAGGGAGGCGAACGAACCGGGCGCGCCCTGCTCCGGCACGGCGTGGCGGCCCGGGGCTGGTGTCGACATGTCGTCCCCTTCCGAATGTCCCCCCGGGGCGTGACCCACGGGTAGGGTCCAGCCTATCCACCGCCGGACGCCGTCACCGCCCTCTCACGGGATATTCGGACGGACACGGTGGAGCACCTGACCGGCATATGCCCCAAGCGCGCCGTGCACACCCCCTTGCGGCCCCGGCGGCGGCCCGAGCGCGTGGGCCTGACGGGTCCTCCGGTGCCGCGGGGGACGGGTGGGCACGGCCGCGGGCGTGCACCGGACCCGCCCTCGACCCCGCCCGCCGGCTATCCGTGGAGCAGGTCCGCCGCCAGCCGCTCCCCCGCGGTCCCGGCCAGCTCACCGGCCCTGGTCAGACTCTCGCCCGGGTGCGCGCCCAGCACGTCGAGCGCGTAGGCGGCGACGAACCCGGCCGCCCGCCACTCGCGTTCGGACAGCTCCACCCGACCCGCCACCACGGCCACCGGGACCCCGGCCCCGGCGGCGGCCGCGGCCACACCGGCGGGGGCCTTGCCGTGCAGCGTCTGCGCGTCCAGGCAGCCCTCACCGGTGACCACGAGGCGCGCCCCGCGCACCGCCTCGCCGAACCCCAGCAGTTCGAGCAGGAACCCGATGCCGGGCCGCACGGCGGCGCCCAGCAGGGCCAGCGCGGCGAAACCGGTCCCGCCCGCGGCCCCGGCCCCGGGAACGGCACGGACGTCCCGGCCGACGGCGGCGGCGACCACGTCGGCGAACCGGGTCAGGCCCTCCTCCAGCACCACCACGTCCGCCGCGTCCGCGCCCTTCTGCGGACCGTAGACGGCGGCCGCGCCGCGCGGGCCGAGCAGCGGGTTGTCCACGTCGGAGGCGACGACCACCTCGACGCCCCGCAGGGCGTCGGGCAGCGACCCCGCCCCGATCCGGTCGAGACGGCGCAACGCGGCACCGCCAGGCGGCAGTTCGGCGCCCCGTTCGTCCAGCAGCGGGACGCCGAGGGCCTGGAGCATCCCGGCCCCGCCGTCGGTGCCGGCGCTGCCGCCGAGGCCGAGCACGATCCGCCGGGCCCCCAGGGCCACCGCCCGGCCGATCAGCCGGCCGACCCCGTGGGTGCCGGCGGTGAGCGGGGCGGGCCGGCCTCCGGGCAGCCGGGCCAGCCCGCAGGCCTGGGCGAGTTCGACCACGGCGGTGGTGCCCCGGACGGCGAGCGCCGCGTCCACCGGCAGGCCGGTGGGGCCGGGCACCACGACGGGGACCCGGTCGAACCCGGCCGCCAGGGCCGCCGCCAGCGTGCCCTCCCCGCCATCGGCGACGGGCAGTTCGCGAACCTCGGTGCCGGGGGCGGCGCGGCGGATGCCGGCGGCGATCCGGGCGGCGGCCTCGGGGGCCTCCAGGGTGCCCCTGAACTTGTCGGGGGCCACCACCACGTGGCCCCGGCCGGGGTTCTCGGGCATGATGCGCGCCTCACTTCCGGGCTGGTCCGGCGACGGTCCGTCAAGCATGCGGCCCGGAAGCCCCCGGCCGCCGGAAGCATTGCCGGACCCCGGAGGGCCGTCAAGGCGGCGCCGGCACCGCCCCGGCACCGAGGGCCCGGCAAAGCCCGGGACCGCCCACGCCCCCGCTCGCTAGAGTGAACCGGTGCGATCGATGGTGGAGTTCACGACAGAGCCGTTCGAAACGGACACGTTCCCGCCGCACGCCGCGGCGTCCCGCCGGCCGGCCGGCGAAGCGGGACCGGCCGGCCCCACCGGCACCGTGGGCCGGGCCGGGGCGGACGCGGCACTCGCCGCCGTGACCGGACCGCTCCGGGTCGGCGGGCCGGGGACCGGGGCGGGCGGTACACCGTGACCGGGCAGCCGGAGCACCCGCTCGCCGCGGCCGTCGGACCGTTGCTGGCCGCGATCGGCGCCACGCCCGTCCCGCTGGACGAGGCGAGGCCCGACGACGTCGTGCTGGAGTGGGAGGGCACCCGGGCGCTGGCCGTCCGGCTGCCGCACCTCGGCAGCGCGCTGGACCGCCTGCTGGCCGAGACGGCCCGCCGGTTCGGCGGCCGGCCGCTGGCCGAGCTGGCCCGCCCGGAGAAGCAGCTGGTGGTGGCGCTCCTGGAGGAGCGCGGCGCTTTCACCGTCCGCCACGGCGTCGAGACGGTCGCCGCGGCGCTCGGGGTCAGCCGCTTCACGGTGTACAACTACCTGAACCGCCGCAACGGTTCGACGCCGGACTGACACCGAACTGCGCGACGCCCTGCTGATCAACCGGCTGCCCGGCTCGCCGGCCGCGCTCACCGCCCGCCAGGCACTGCGCCTGGGCTCCACGGGCGGCACCCGGGTGCTCGGCCGGCAGGACGAGATCGGCTCCGTCGAGGCCGGCAAGCCCGCCGATGTCGCGCCGTGGAGGGCCGACGGCCTGCCGCACTCCTCGATCGCCGACCCGGTCGCCGCGCCGGCCCTCGGCGCGCTGCCGCCGCTGACCGCGCTGTTCGTCAACGGCACCGCGGTCGTCGAGCCGGGGCGGCCGACCACGGTCGACGAGGAGCGGACCGCCCGGGCGGCGTGACCGGCCGCCGGGGCCGCCGGACACCCGAGCCGGACGGGGCCGGGGGCCGGCGGACGGGGGCAACTGAGCGGAACGTTCGATTCTGTAAGGTGGAGACCCGTTTCCGCGATGCAGAATTCCAGCGGTCCGGCGGGGCGCTCGCGGGCGTACGGCCTCCCCGACGGTCCCTCCCCCGACCGCGAAGGGAACCCCGGTGCCCCCGACCTCCGACAGCGCCGCGCGACCGACCACCGAGCGTTCGAGCGGCGGGGTGCAGTCCGTCGAGCGCGCCTTCCAGCTGCTGGAAGCGCTGGCCGACGCGGGCGGGGTGGCGACGCTCAGCGAGCTGTCCACCACCTCCGGACTGCCGATGCCGACCATCCACCGACTGGTCCGCACCCTCGTCCAGCAGGGCTACGTCCGCCAGGACAGCACACGCAGGTACACCCTCGGCCCCCGGCTGATCCGGCTCGGCGAGACCGCGGGGCGGCTGCTCGGCAGCTGGGCCCGCCCCTACCTGGCGGAGCTCATGGAGGCCACCGGCGAGACCGCCAACCTGGCGGTGCTGGAGGGCGGCGAGGTGGTCTACGTCGGCCAGGTGCAGTCACGGCGCTCGATGCGGATGTTCACCGAGGTCGGCCGCCGGGTGCAGCCGCACTGCACCGGTGTCGGCAAGGCACTGCTGGCGCAGCTGCCGGAGGAGGAGGCGCGCGCCGTCCTCGGCCCGGGCCCGCTGCCCGCGCTCACCCCGCACACCGTGACCGACCCGCAGGAGCTGATGCGCCTGCTCGCCGGGGCGCGCGGGCACGGCTTCATGGTCGACGACCAGGAGCAGGAGATCGGCGTGCGCTGCGTCGCGCTCCCCGTGCCGGGCGCGCCGGCCCCGACGGCGCTCTCGGTCTCCGGCCCGGAGGCCCGGATCCGGGCCCTGGAGGAGCAGGCCGGCACGGCCTCCCTGGTCCCGGTGATGCACGCGATCGCGGCCCGGCTCGGGCAGGTCCTGGCCCCCTGACGGCCCGGTGACCGGCCGCTCCCGACGGCGGGCCGACCGGCCGTGGGCGTTCGTCCGTTCGAGCCACCCGAGGGCGGGTTGTCCCGGTCCAGGCCGGGCGGTCGGCCACGCTGGTGCGGACGCGGCCCGCGACGGCGCGGGGCGCCGGACACGGAGGGCAGGGTGAGCGGCGATGGCCCGCAGCGGATCCGTTCGAGGAATCTTCGGTAGGTCCCTGGTGGTTGGGGGCACGGTGGTGGCACTGGCCGCCGGGCAGGCGTGGGCGACGGACTGTCCACCGGACGGCCAGGCGTCCGCACCGGGGGCGGGCGCCCCGGCACCGGTCGGCACGCCGGTCGTCCCGCCCGTCACGGACCCGGTGACCGAGCCGGGCACGGCGGATCCCGGCGCGGCCGGTCCGGGGACCGCCGCCGACCCCGGCGCGCAGGCCCCCGGGCCGGCCGCCGACCCGGCCGCGGCGGCCCTGCCGTCGGACTCCGACCTCTACGTGGTGCGGCTGGACCCGGACGCGGCCCCGCCCGGCGGCACCACCACGGTGCACGCCTTCGTCGGCAACCTCGGCCCGGACACCACCGCCTCGCCGTTCACCGTGGTGGTCACCCTGCCCGACGGCGTCACCGCCGAAGAACCGTTCTTCCCCGAGAACTGCTACGCCTTCCAGGACGGCCACCGGGTCCGCTGCAGCTTCCCGCCCGGCCTGCCGAAGTACCGCAGCGCGACGGCGCTGATCCCGGTCCGGCTGGCGGCGTCGCTCCCGGCCCCCGGCACGCTGACCGGCGGCTGGGTGTCGCTGCGCAGCGCCGACGACCGGCACCCGGAGAACAACCGCCAGCCGTTCGAGATCGCGGTCGTCGAGACGACCGAGCCGCGCCCGGCGGTCTGAGCGCCGGACGCGGCCCGGTGGACGCGCCGGTTACCGGTAGACGCGGAGGTAGTCCGCGGCGAAGGTGATCGGCGCGGTGCCCTGGGGCGCGGGGTGGTAGTTCCCCGCGCTCAGCGACAGGTTGAGGATCAGGTACGCGGACCAGCCGGCGCCGACGCCCTTGCCGTCCGAGTACACCTTGACCCCGTTGACGTACCAGTCGACGGAGCCGGCGCCGTAGTGGGTGCCGATGGTGACCCAGCCGTCCTTGGCTATCGCCTTGGCGTCGGTGTGGTAGAGGTGGCCCGGGTTGACGTGGTTGGTCAGCTCCAGCAGGTTCGGGTTGTCGGGGTGGTACTCGAAGGAGTCGATCTCCCCGTTGCCGTTCTTCCAGGTCCACAGGGCCGGCCAGGCGCCGGTGCCGGCCGGGAGCCTGACCCGGGTCTCGGCGTAGTCGCCGGCCTTCACCTGGAAGCCCTCGCCGGAGTACTCGGTGGTGAGCAGACCGGTGTCCCAGGACTGCTTGCCGTTCTCCAGCGTGTTGGCGCCCGGCTTGGCGGTGAAGGTCGCGACGCCGCCGGAGACGGAGACGTTGTTCCGGTTCAGCCAGTCGAGCTTGTTGTCGTCCGGGTTGTGGTTGCCGTAGCGGTAGGAGCTGCTGCGGTCGCCGGTCCAGCGGGTCCCGTAGGCGATCGGGCCGCTGAACTCCTCGGACCAGGTCAGCTGCTTGCCGGTGACGGGTATCCCGGTGCCGGGGGTGGGGGTCGGCGTGGGGGTCGGCGTCGGCGTCGGGATGGGGGTCGGCGTGGGCGTCGGGGTGGGCGTCGGGGTGGTCGTGGCCGGGGAGACCACCAGCTCCCGGGAGGGCAGGTTGTGCCAGGCGCCCGCCGCGTCCTGCCAGAAGCCGAACTGGGTGTACGTGCCGGCCGGCAGCGTCCGCGCACCGGTGGCGACCGTCAGACCACCGGGGCAGATCCGGGCGTCGGCGGTGCTGCCGGGGAAGTCGAGGTTGCGGCCGGCCGCGTCGCGGACCCCGACTCCGAGCGTCCTGGCCGTGAAGCAGGCCGAGGAGTGCACGGTGAGCGAGGCGGTCGACGCCTTGCCCGCGACCATGGTGGCCGGGGCGAGCCGGTCCTGGGTGACGGTCGGCAGAGTGGCGGCCCGGGCACCGGTGACGGCCGGCACGCCGCCGAGCAGTCCGGCACCGGTGACGGCGAGTGCCCCCGTGGCGGCGAGGGCGGCGGTGCGGCCGCGGCGGGAGGGCCGGGCGTGGCGGGCGGCGGGCCGGCGGCCGAACGCGCGGCGGGCGGCCGGGCCGTCCGGTTCGCCGGAGGCGGGCGGGGCGGGCTGCTGCGGGGCAGTGGTCATGGCAGGGTCCTCTGCGACGCCTGCGGGGTGAGCTGTCGGGTTCGGGCGCTGAGGTTGCCCGGCCGTCGGGAAACGGCTTCACCCCTAGCCGCGGCCCGGGCGCCGGAGCGCACGGGCGGGCACTGACCTGGGTCCCCCGCTCCCGTCCGCCGTGGTGCTCGGTTGCCGGCCGGCGGGTGGACAGGACTCGGCGTCCCGACGGCGGGGTCCGCTGTGGCGGACGTCTCTGCAGGCTAGGCAGTCCGTGCGAGCACGGACAACTTCCCCGGGAAGGTTGTCGCGCAGCTCACACCCCCTCCCGGCCGATGATCAACGGTCCGGCGGAGTCGATCCGTTGGGACGGCACCGGACCGCCCGGGGTCCCCGCCGGACCGTCCGCCGGGGTCGCGGGCCGTCCACGGTGGCGGGTCCGGCGGGGAAAGTGCGCCGCCGGGGCGAGGTGGTCGGATAGGTTGGGGATCCATCGTGCCCGGAGCCGTCCGGGCCGCACCGAGCACCGCCTCCAGAGACGAGGAGACCCGTCCCGCCATGACCGTGTCCCTGCCCGCCTTCGCCGGCCGCACCTACCTGTTCCGGGTCGACAACGGCGCGGCCTTCCGCAACGCCTACTCGGCCGACGGCAAGCGGCTGCGCTGGGAGGGCCTGGGCGAGTCGGCGGGCCAGTGGGAGGACGTCACCCTGCACGTCGCCGAGGTCGGTCCGCAGATCTACTTCGTGAGCTGGACCGAGGTCAGCGGCATCACCGTCAGCCACGTCATGGACCTCGCCCGGATGACGGTCCGGGCGTTCTGGACGTACGAGGGCGAGGGCGGCCGGGTCGGCGAGCTGCACACCGGCACGCTGGAGCGGGTGGTCTGAGCGACCGCGCCCGGGGGCCCTGCCGCCCGGGCCCGGCCGGGTCCACCGGCCGGGGCGGCCCCGGGGGTCAGGCCGACTGCCCGGCTCCCGGGACGACCAGGCGCTGGGAGATCCACTCCAGCGAGGACGGGAGCAGCTTGCTCCAGGTCTCGAAGTTGTGCCCGCCGGTGGCCAGCATGCTGTAGGACACCTTCATCGGGCTGCGCACGGCGGCCACGAACGCCTCGGTCTCGTGCCGGTACTGGCCGTCGCCCTCCCTGGTGCCGGCCAGCAGCACGGAGATCCCGGGCTGCGGCAGGTTCCTGAGCCGCCACATCAGATCGGCCTCGTTGCGCCGCTGGCCGCTGCCCTTGAAGAGGTCACCGGTGGACGGGTCCTCGGCGGCCTGGTAGTAGCCGGACAGCGAGACGGCGGTCGGGTAGACCTCCGGGTGACGCATCGCCAGCTTGAGGGCGCAGTAGCCGCCGGTCGAGTTGCCCATGAACGCCCAGGCCCTCGGATCGGCGGAGACCCGGTAGGTCGCCTGGATCGCCGAGGGCACGTCCTTGCTGAAGTACGTCTCGGACTGCGCTCCGCCCGGGATGTCCTCGCACTCGGTGTCCTGCGGCAGCGCCGGCGAGGGGCGCACCAGCACCATCACGGTCGGCTGCATGCGCCCCTCCTGGAGGAGCCTGAGTGCCGCGCCCGGGTAGTTCAGCCGGGTGACGAGGTTCTTGGCGATGCCGGGGAAACCGGTGCTGACGATCAGGACCGGGAACTGCTTCTGCTCGTACTCCGGCTGGAAGTACTGCGGCGGCAGGTACACGTACCCGTCGGTGGAGAGCCGGGTGGTGGCGCCGTCGATGCGGACCTCGCGGATCTCGCCGGACTTCTCGCGGTCCCGGCCGAGCGCGCCGCCGCCCTGCACCTCGGCGTGCCCGATGGTCTCCACGCGCAGCCGGCCGGAGGCGTCCACCTTGTTCTGGATGACCACCGGCCCGCTGTCGCCGGTGCCCAGCAGGTCGTCCCAACTGCTGTAGAACGCGAAGTAGTTGTTGGCAACCAGACCGAGTGCGGCGAGCACCGTCAGCTGGGTGGCGAGCAGGGCGCCGATCCGGCCGAGGACCGCCCGCCAGCCGCGCCTCGACAGTCTCGGCCACAGCCAGACCGTGGCGGCCATCGCCGCGACGGCGATCAGGACGGTCAGTGCCAGCACCTTGTGGCTCGTCAGACCCATGTCGTGTTTGCTCCCACGCCTCGTACTCCCCCGCCCCCGGGGGAAGGACACCCGGGAGGGCCGCCCCGGTTCCCCCCGTCCGCCGGGGAGCCGTTCACCGGCGCGCGACCCCTCAGCCTAGCGTCCGCGCGGACCGCTCCGCCCCCGCCGACCAGCGGGAACGCGCTCGGCCCGGAGGAGGAGCGGCGGTGGCGGCGCCGGGGCGGGGCGGGTCGCCGGCCGGGGCGCGGCATCAGCCGAGGGCGGCCCAGAGCGCCAGGCCGCCGGTGAGTTCGCGCACGCAGCGGGCGCCGAGTTCGCGGGGCGAGCCGGGGCCGGTGACCGGGGCGTCGGAGAACGCCCACTCCTCCAGGGCGACCCGGATCGCGGCGGTGGCGGCGGCCGCGGCGAGCCGGATCTCCAGCGCGTCGGTGCCCGGGGGGCAGCGGTCGGTGATCGCGGCCAGCAGCCGCCCCTCGGAGTCGGCGTGCACCCGCTGCCAGACCGTGCCGAGCCGCCGGTCGCGCAGCAGGTCCCGGGTCCACCGCATGGCCTCGGCGGCGTGCGCGTCGGCGGGGCTCAGCGAGTCGGCGGCGGAGCGCTCCAGCGCCTCGCGGACCGGCAGGTCGGCGGCGCTCTCGGTGAACAGCCGCACCCAGCGCTCGCCGCCGGCCGCGAGCAGCGGGGCGACGGCGTCCTCCTTCTCCGAGAAGTAGCGGTAGAAGGTGCGCAGCGAGATGCCCGAGGCCTGGGCGATCTCCTCCGCGGTGACGGCCTCGGCGCCCCGGGCGGCGAACAGCCCGGCCGCGGCCCGGGCGATCTCCAGCCGGGTGGTCTCGCGGCGGCGCTGGTTCAGGGTGGGGCGTCCGGTCACCGGCTCAGCGTACGCGGACGGTACGACACCCTGCACATCATGCATCTCCGGCACATCAGGACTCATTGGCACGATGTGCCAATAAGGCGTACCGTGACGTCGAGGTCGTGAGACCACGAACGGAAACGGAGTACCACCATGGAGCGCTTCAGCGGACGGAACGTCCTGATCACCGGCGGCGGCTCGGGCATCGGCCGGGCCACCGTCCACCGGATCCTCGCCGAGGGCGGGCGGGTCGTCGCCGTCGACGTCAGCAAGGACGGCCTGCGGACCACCCTGGAGCGCGCCGCGGCCGACGGCACCGCCGAGCGCCTCACCACCGCGGTCCTGGACGTCTCGGACGAGGCCGCCGTGCGGGACGGCGTCGCCTCGGCGGTGGCCGGGCTCGGCGGGCTGGACGTGCTGGTCAACGCGGCCGGCATCCTGCGCTCCGCGCACACCCACGAGACCAGCCTGGAGTTCTGGAACAGGCTGCTCGCGGTCAACCTGACCGGCACGTTCCTGATGACCCGCGAGGCGCTGCCGGCGCTGCTCACGGGCGGCCGGGGCGTGGTGGTCAACTTCAGCTCGACCTCCGCGGCCTTCGCCCACCCCTACATGGCCGCGTACGCGGCGACCAAGGGCGGCATCCAGTCCTTCACCCACGCGATCGCCGCCGAGTACGCCAAGCAGGGCCTGCGCGCCGTCTGCGTCGCGCCGGGAAGCATCGACAGCGGCATGACCAACGACCCGGGCCTGCCGGCCGACGCGGACCTCGCCCTGCTCGCCAAGCTCTCCCCCGCGATCGGCCAGGGCTTCGCCGGGCCCGAGACGGTCGCCGGTGTGATCGCCATGCTGGCCTCGGACGACGGCGCCTTCGTCACCGGCACCGAGCTGCGGATCGACGGCGGCACCCACATGTGAGTCCGGCCGGACGGCGCCGGTCACCGGTCGGCCCGGTGGCCGGCCCCGCGGCGCGGGCGCGGTCCGCAGGGGCCCTACGGGCTGCGCCAGTCGGCCGCGAAGGCGCGGGCGGGGTTGTCGGTGAGGACGCGCCGCGCCAGCTCCGGGCCGAACTCCCGGGCCAGACGGGGGGCCAGCACGGTGAGCAGATGGGCGGGGCCGGGGGCCCGGCGGGCGCCGCGGGTGGTGGTGTCGCCGCCGAGCAGCAGCCGGTCGGCGTGGCCCGCCTCGACCAGCGCGGCCACCGTGTCGAAGAGGTGGTGGTCGGTGGCGTGGTGCGCGCGGGAGGGCCCGTCCAGCGCCAGGAAGGCCCCGGCGGCGGCGAGTTCGCGGTGCAGCCGGAGGTCCGGGTGCCGGTTGAGGTGGCCGAGGAGCACCCGGCCGGGCGGCACCCCGTACCGGGCGCAGAGAAGGTCGAGGACCTCGGGTGCGGCCGTGCCGAGTTCGTGGTGGACGGCGATCGGGGCGCCGGTGGCGTGGTGCGCCTCGGCGGCGGCGGCCATCACCCGCCGGGCGTGCCGGTCCAGGCCGTGGAAGTCGCCGGCCACCTTGACGAGTCCGGCGCGCACTCCCCCGGGCGCGCCGTGCAGCCCGGTGGTGAGCTCGGCGGTGAAGAACCCGGCGAGTCCGGCGTAGCGCCGTTCGAGGTCCGCCGGGTCGTAGTGGACGGCCTGGTGCAGCCCGGTGGCCGCGATCAGGTGGACCCCCGTGGCGCGGGAGAGTCCCGGCAGCGCATCGGCCCGCCGCCCCATCCCGGCGGGTGTCCACTGCACCAGCGCCCGGCCGCCGGCCGCGGCGAAGGCGTGCAGCACCTCCTCCGCCGCGGCCGGGTCGTCGAGTTCCTCGCCGGGCAGCCGGGGGCTGCGCAGGAACAGGTGGTCGTGGGCGTCGCAGACGCCGAGCCCGGCCGGGTCGAGGTCGCCGAGGACGGTGCGGACGGCGGCGGTCACGCCGGCCCGTCGAAGCAGGCGGCGGCGACCCGCAGCCCGGCAAGGGCCCTCGGGACCCCGACGTAGGGGGCGAGGTGGACCAGGACCTCGGTGATCTCCTCCCGGCGCAGGCCGATCCGCAGGCTGTTGCGGACGTGGTCGGCGAGCTGGGGCTCCACGCCGCCCAGCGCGGTGAGGGCGGCCAGGTTGGCGATCTGGCGGTCCCGCAGAGCGAGGCCGGGCCGCTGGTAGGTGCCGCCGAAGAGGGCCGTGACGATCCAGTCGGGGAAGCCGGGGGCGAGTCCGTCGAGCGCGTCCAGGGTGCCGGCCCGGGTCCGCGGACCGGCGAGTTCGTCGAGCAGGGCGTAGCCGGCGGCGCGGTCGAAGGGGGCGGGCGCCCAGCCGGCGGACGCCGGACCGTCGGGCGTGCCGGGTGCGGGGCCGGCGGCGGCGGGGCCGGCGGGCCCGGGGTTCGGGGACATCGGGCGGGGCGGTCCTTTCACCAGTGGCGGCCGGCCGGCAGCCGGTCGAGTTCGGGGCGGGAGAGGTGGTGCACCCGGTACCGAGTGCCGGGCGCGGTGTCCGGGGCGGCGCCGCACCAGAGCGCGATGGTCAGCACCTCCCAGCGGGCCGGGTCGACGGCGACGGCGGCGGTGTGCAGGTCGGGGTGGTCGGGCAGCCCGGCGAGGGCGCGTTCGACCGCGACGGCCGGGTCGGCGCCCTCCGGGAGGCGCTCGGCCCTGCGGGTGGCCGCGGCCGGCGGGCCGGCGCCCGGGCCGCGGCGCAGGCCCGCGCCGAGCCAGTGCCGGACGGCGGGGCGGCCGAAGTCCGCGCAGAGGCCGCGGAAGCCCGGGCCCCAGAGGAAGGCGTTCATCCCCTCGGCGGTGCGCCAGAGGTAGAACGGCGCGTACTCGTTGACCGGCGAACCGTCGAGACCGCGCTCACGGACCAGGTAGGCCTTGAGGCCCAGGCCCGGGTGGTCGTCCAGCAGGTGACCGCGGGCGGCGACCCGGCGGCGGACGATCCCCATGTCGTAGTCGGCGGGGAGGGTGATCTCGTACTGCATGGCGTGCACGGCGGGCTCCTCGGGGAGGCGGCTCAGTCGGTGCGCTGGGCGGCGAGCAGGGCGAGGGCGCCCCGGACGGCCCGCTCGAAGGGCTCGGTGCCGTCGGCGGCGCGGGCGAGCACGTAGCCGCCCTGGACGACGGCGACCACGGCCGCCGCGAGGTCGCCCGGGTCGGCCCCGGGCCGCAGTTCGCCCCGTTCCCGGCCCTCGGCGATCACCTCGGCGATCCGGCCGCGCAGCCACTCGAAGGTCTCCTCGACCGGGGCGCGCAGCCGGGCGTCGGCGACCACCTCGGGATCCTGCGCCATCCGTCCGATCCGGCAGCCGCGCAGCACGTCGCGCTCGCGCAGCAGGTAGCCGGCGACGCGCTCGTAGGCGGTGCCGGGCGCCGCGAGGTCGGCCTCCGCGACGGCGCGCAGCTGCTCGGCGCTGCGGCGCAGGGCGGCGGCCGCGAGACCGGGCTTGCCCTCGAAGTGGTGGTACATGCTGCCCTGGCCGACACCCGCGCGCTGCTGGATGGCCCGGGGGCTGGTGCCGGTGTAGCCGCGCTCCCAGAGGAGGTCCTGGGTGCTCTCGACGAGGCGGTCCTGAGTCGTCATGCGGCCGACTGTACCTCGGGGTACAGCCTGCTGTACATACTGGTAGGTACAGAGCGGGGACGGGTCCGGGACGGCGGCGGGCCGTGGGCCGCCCCCCGGCGGTCCACGGCCCCGTGTGGTCGTCGTCCCCGCCCGCGGCACCCGGCACGCGCCGACGGGCCGTGGCACGGATCACTCCGGACGGCCCCGGCCTGGCAGGATGTCCGGCATGAGCTACCTCGCCGCGGATGACCGCTACGCCTCGATGACCTACCGCCGGGCCGGCCGCAGTGGCGTGCTGCTCCCCGCCGTCTCGCTGGGCCTGTGGCACAACTTCGGTGACGCCCAGCCACTGGACGTCCAGCGCGCGGTGCTGCGCCGGGCCTTCGACCGGGGTGTCACCCACTTCGACCTGGCGAACAACTACGGCCCGCCGTACGGCAGCGCGGAGCGCAACTTCGGCCACCTCTTCGCGCAGGACTTCCGCCCGTACCGGGACGAGTTGTTCATCGCCTCCAAGGCCGGCTACGACATGTGGCCCGGCCCCTACGGCGACGGCGGCAGCCGCAAGTACCTGCTGGCCAGCCTGGACCAGTCGCTGGGCCGCACGGGCCTCGACCACGTGGACGTCTTCTACTCGCACCGGTACGACCCGGAAACCCCGCTGGAGGAGACCATGGGCGCGCTGGCCTCGGCCGTCCGGGCGGGCAAGGCGCTCTACGCCGGCATCTCCAACTACCCGGCGGAGCAGCACCGGGAGGCGGTCTCGATCCTGCGCGAGCTGGGCACCCCGGTGCTGATGAACCAGTGCGCGTACTCGATCCTCAACCGCTACGTCGAGGACGAGGGGGTGCTGGACGCGGTCGGCGACACGCAGACCTCCCTGATCGCCTACTCCCCGCTGGCCCAGGGGCTGCTGACCGACCGCTACCTCTCCGGGGAGGTGCCGGCCGGGTCGCGGATGTCGATCGGCAGGTTCCTCCGCGAGGAGGCGCTGACCGCCGACAAGCTGGAGCAGCTGCGGGCGCTGGACGGGGTGGCGAAGCGGCGCGGGCAGAGCCTGGCGCAGCTGGCGCTCAGCTGGGTGCTGCGGGACCCGCGGGTGGTGTCGGTGATCATCGGGGCCAGCAGCGTCGCGCAGCTGGACCAGAACCTCGACGCGCTGGCGGGCGACCCGCTGACCGCGGAGGAGCTCGCCGAGATCGACGCGCTGGGCCGCTGATCCCGCGCGCCGGGGCGCACGGGCCCGAACGCACGGAACGCCCGGCCGGTCGACTACGTGACCGGCCGGGCGCCGTGCTCGTTGGACCGCCCGTACGGGACCGTCCGTACGCGTCCTCCGAGACCCGGGAGCCCGCCGTGCGGACGTACCTCCTCCGGACCGCCGCCCGTTTCGCCCGGCAGTTGGCGCTGACCTCGCCGCTGCCGTTCCCGCCGCTGCCGGGGGCCACCGGGCCGGGCACCGCCGCGCCGGATTTCCGGCCGGCGGGGCACGGACTGCCGGGGGGCCACGGACTGCCGGGGGGCGCTACGGGCGGGTGACCCCCAGCGCCGGCAGCACCGTCTCGGCGACCCGGTGGGCCTCCTCCAGCAGCGGGTTGCCGGAGAGGATGAAGGTGTCCACGCCGAGCGCCTCGTACTCCTGGAGCCGCTCGACCACCTGGGCGGTCGAGCCGACCACCGCGGTGCCCGGACCGGGGCGGAACAGGCTCATCCCGGGCCACAGGTTCGGGTGGGTCTCCAGCTCCCGGGCGCGGGCCGGGACCCTTCCCCCGTGCTGGCGGAACTGCCGCTGCCAGCCGACGCCGTCCTCGCCCGCCACCCCGCCGAGCTGCCGGGCATAGGTGGCCTCGCTGGTGACGTCGAGCAGCCGGTCGGCGGCGGCCCAGGCCTCGTCCTCGGTGTCGCGGACGATCAGGTGCAGCCGCAGGCCGATCCGCAGGGTGCGTCCGTGCGCGGCGGCCCGCGCGCGGACCAGGTCGAGCTTCTCCTTGAGCTGCCGGGGCGGCTCTCCCCAGGTGAGGTAGACGTCGACGTGCTCGGCGGCCATCTCGATGCCGGCCGCCGAACTGCCGCCGAACCAGAGCGGGATGCCGCCGGGCTGGACCGGGGTGAGTTCGCGCAGGCTCGCGCCGGCGTTCTTCAGGTCGTAGAACTCGCCCTTGTGGTCGAAGACCTCGCCGGCGGTGAGGCGCTTGACGATCGACCAGTACTCGGCGCTGAGCCGGTAGCGGTCGTCGTGCCCGACGTGCAGGCCGTACTCGCGAAGCTGCTCGGTGGAGCCGTTGACCACGTTGAAGCGCAGCCGGCCGCCGTGCAGGTGGTCGAAGCTGAGCGCCATCTTGGCGAGCAGGGTGGGCGAGATCAGCCCGGGGTGCACGGCGAGCAGCGGCTTGAACGCCGGGCCGGTGGCGGCGGCCAGGGCGTTGCCGAGGTCCCACACGTCGTAGAGGTCGGTGGCCAGCAGGGCGCCGGTGTAGCCCAGCCGCTCGACGCTGCCGGCGAGCTGCTGGAGGTAGCGGACGTCGACCGGGCGGCGTCCGGCGGGCTCCCACGGGTAGTGGCCCTCGCGCGGGATGATGTACCAGAGGACTTCGGAGGCCATCGGTCAGACCGCCCCGGTCACGGTGCCGGCGGTGGCGACGGCGGCGGCCACCGGGGCCTCCAGGGCCGGCAGACGGGCGTCGGCGACGTTCACCGCGCGGTCGATGAAACCGACCCGGTGGAAGATGTCGGCCGCCTCCTGCTGCTCGGCGACGAACGCGGCGGTCGCCGGCTCCAGACGCCACGGCAGGGCGGCCAGGGCCTCCTGCCAGTCCTCGGCGCTGCCGCCGAGCTCCCCGGCGGCGATCGCGGCGGCCTCCGGCAGGTGCCCGGCCACCCAGGCGTCGGCGCGGCGCAGGGCGGTGGCGATCGCGGCGACCACCTCGGGGCGGTCCGCGGCGAACCCGCGGCGGGTGAAGAACACCGAGCGGTCGGTGATGACGTCGCCGGTGCGGATCAGCTCGCGGAACTCGCCGCCGCGCCGGGCCGCGGCCAGCTCGGCGCCCTGGGCGATCCAGCCGGCGATCGTGCCCTCGCGCAGCCGCTGCGGCTGGTCCTCGCCGGCCGCCGGGCGGACGGCGGTGACGTCGTCGGCGTAGGAGAGGCCCTCGGCGTGCAGGGCCTTGGCGAGCAGGTGGGTCTGCCAGGAGCCGATGGCGAGGACGACGGTGCCGCCCTTGAGGTCGGCGACGGTCCGCACCGGGCCGTCGGCCCGCACCAGCAGCGCGCCGTGGTCGGGACGGGGCGCGGAGACCGCCGCGTAGACGAGGTCGTGACCGGCCGCCTGGGCGGTGACCGGCGGGGTGGAGCCGGTGCCGCCGAAGTCGATGGTGCCGTCGGCGAGCAGCTCGCCGGTGCGGGTGCCGTCGGAGTAGTGGTGGAACGCGCCGGTCTCGCCGAGCGGGGCCAGCTCCTCGTCCAGGTAGCCGAGCCGGGAGAGGTAGTAGAGCGAGGGGTTGCTGGCGTGGACGCCGAGGGTGATGGCCATGGGGTCAGCTCCTGTGGTGCGGGCGGCGGGGTCGCGCGGTTCGGGGGGCGGGTGCCCGGGGCGGGCAGGTCGGGGCGGGCAGGTCGGGCGGTCAGTGGACGCCGAGGTCGGCGAGCAGGCGGCGGCGCAGGTCGGCGAAGGCGGGATCGGCCGCGTCACGGGGGCGCTCGACGGTGACGCGCTCGTCGCGCACCAGCTTCCCGTCGCGGAGCACGGCGACCCGGTCGGCGAGCCGCACGGCCTCGTCCACGTCGTGGGTGACCAGCAGGACGGCCGGCCGGTGGCGGCGGACCAGGTCCCCGACGAGGTCCTGCATCCGCAGCCGGGTGAGCGCGTCCAGGGCCGCGAACGGCTCGTCCAGCAACAGCAGCTGGGGCTCCCGGACAAGCGCCCGGGCGAGCGCGGCGCGCTGCGCCTCGCCGCCGGAGAGGGTGGCCGGCCAGGCCTCGGCGTGCCCGTCGAGACCGACCTCGGCGAGGGCCTTCAGCCCGGTCTCCCGGGTGGCGGCGCCGCGCGGCAGGCCGACGGTGACGTTGGCGAGCACCCGCTTCGACGGGACCAGCCGGGGCTCCTGGAAGACCACCGTCCGCACCTGCGGCACCAGCACGGTGCCGGCGTCGGCCCGGTCCAGGGCGCCGAGGATGCGCAGCAGGGTGGTCTTGCCGGTGCCGCTGGCACCGAGCAGGGCGACGAACTCGCCGCGGGCGATGGAGAGGTCGACGCCGTCCAGGACGGCCCGGGTGCCGAAGACCCGGCGCAGGCCGCGCAGGTGGACGGCGGGTGCGGCGGCGTCCGGCTCGGTGACGGCGGCGGTCGTCGTGGGTGCGGTGCCGGCGCTGGTGGTGGTGGTGATCGTGGTGGTGGTCGTGGTGCTCATCGGGTGGCTCCCTGGGTGGCCTTGCGCCAGGGCATCAGGACGCGCTCCAGGACGCGGACCAGCCCGTCGGCGGTGAGTCCCAGCAGTCCGTAGATCAGGATGCAGACGGCGAGGATGTCGGTGCGGGAGTAGTTCTGCGCCTGGGCCATCAGATAGCCGATGCCCTCGGTGGAGTTGATCTCCTCGGCGGCGATCAGCGCGATCACGCTGAGCGTCATGGACAGCCGCAGGCCGGAGAGCAGCGACGGCAGCGCGCCGGGCAGGACCACGGTGCGCACGATCGCCCAGCGGCCGAGGCCGAAGCTGCGCATCGCCTCGATCAGCTTGCGGTCGGTGTTGCGGACGCCGCCGGAGGTCGACACGTACATCGGGAAGCTGGTGGCGACGCCGATCAGGGCGACCTTGGCGGTCTCGGTGATGCCGAACCAGACCATGAACAGCGGGACCAGGGCCAGGAAGGGGACCGTGCGCAGGACCTGGACCGCCGAGTCGAGCAGCTCGTCGCCGAGGCGGAAGAAGCCGGTCACCACCCCCAGCACCAGTCCGGTGGTGGCGCCGATCAGCAGGCCGAGGCCGGCCCGGGTGAGCGAGACCGTGAGCGCGTCGGAGAGCTGTCCGTTGTCCCACAGCTCGCCGACCGCCTCCGCCACCTGGGCGGGCGAGGCCAGCACGTCCTGGGTGAGCGCGCCGGTGGCGGAGGCGAGCGCCCAGCCGCCGAGCAGGGCCAGCGGGCCGAGGGTGCGCAGGGTCAGCGCGAGGGCCCTGGGGCGCGGGTTCTGGAGGCGGGTGCGCGGCTCGACCAGACCGGCCGCGCGGGCGGCCTCGGTGGAACCGTCGGTGGCGGCTCCGGCGGTGACCGGCTCGGTGGCGGTGGGCTCGGTGGCGGTGGGCGTGCTCACTTGGTCCCGCCCCCGAACGTGTCGATGTCGATCAGGTAGGGCTTGACGTCGACCAGCTGCTTGGTGACCTTCTGGTCGGCGAAGAAGGCGGCGACGGTGCCGAACCGGGTGATGTCGGCCTCGGCGATGGCACCGGCGGCGGAGCCCTGCCGGGTGACCCCGATCGCGACCTCCTTCTCCGCGGGGGTGACGGCGGTCGGCCCGGAGTCGGTGAAGACGTTGAGGTAGCCGGCCGGGTCGGCCTTCTCCTTGAGGCCGTTCTCGCGCAGGTAGCCGTAGAAGGCCTTGACCACCGCGGGGTGCTTCTCGGCGAAGCCGTTGCGGACGGCCCAGACCGCGTAGTTGTCGGAGCCGACCTCCTTGCCGTTGACCAGGAAGTGGGCGCCGGAGTTGGCGATCGACGGGGTCGAGAAGGTGTTCCAGGTGGCCCAGGCGTCGACCTGGCCGGAGTTGAAGACGCCCGCCGTCTGGTCCGCCCGCAGGTAGACCCGCTCGACCTTGTCCGCCGGGACGCCGTTCTTCTCCAGCGCCTTCAGCAGCAGGTACTCGCTGGTGCCGCCCTGGCTGACCGCGACCTTGCGGCCGACCAGGTCCTGCACGCTCTTGACGGGCGAGTCGTTCTTCACCAGGATCCCCTCCCCGACGCCGTCGGGGGCGGTCTGGGCGAACAGCTTGAAGCCGGGCTTCTGGGCGAGCGCGGCGACCGCGGAGGTGATCGAGCCCTGCGCGACGTCGAGCTGGTCGGCGGAGAGCGCCTGGGCCGCCGGGGCGAACGGGCCGGCGCTGCCGGTCCAGGCGACCTTGGCGTGGACGGCGGCCAGGGCCCGGTCCAGCGAGCCGTCCTTCTTCCCGAGGGCGAGGAAGCCGTTGTTGCCGGGGTCGGGCAGCCGCAGCACCACGTCCGCCGTGCCGCCGGCGGAGTCCTTGGCCCCGTCCGCGGACGAGCCGCAGGCGGCCAGGGCGGTGGTGGCGAGCAGTGCGGTGGCGGCGAGGGCGAGGCGGGAGGGGTTCACGGGGGTCGACTCCTGACGGACTGTGGTGACGGGGAACGACGGGGGCGGGGCGGGGAGCGGCGGCGGGGGCTCACGGCGGAGGCGGGCGGCGGACGGACGGGCGGCGGTGCGCGGGCCCGCCGGCCTGACCCCGCCGGACCGGGCCCGGTCAGCCGCCGTGGGTCCGCCCCTCGGCGCGGCGGGCGGCGAGCAGGGCACGGGCGGCGCGGAGCGGCTCCGGGTCGGCCCAGGCGCGGACGTCGACCGGGGCGGCCAGGAATCCGTGCCGGTGGAGGAAGCGCTCCTGCTGTTCCAGCAGGCCGAGGCGCTCCTCGGAGAGGTCGAGGTGCAGGGTGCGGTGGCCGTCCCGGGCGTAGGCCCCGGCGACGCCCTCCCGGCCGGCGCCGGTCTCGGCGCTCAGGATGCGCGCGACCTCCGCCGGGTGGTCGGCCGCCCAGTCGGCGGCCTCCAGCAGGACGGCGAGGAAGCGGGCCACCAGCTCCGGCTGCTCGTCCAGCAGTTGCTGGTGGACGGTGATCGGCCGGGGCGTGCCGTTGTTGACCCGGGCCCGGCGGTCCGGCACGGTGTCGAGTTCGACCGCGATCTCCGCGCCGGTCCGGCGGGCCGCCTCGACGGCGAGCGCGCCCTTCACGTAGACGGCGTCCACGACTCCGTCGCGCAGCGCGGCCAGCTCCGCCGCCCACTGCCCGCCGCCCGGGGTGGCCGGCACCTCCACCCACTCGACGTCGTCCGCGGTGAGTCCGGCGAGCGCGAGGGTACCGTGCAGACCGGCCAGGGCCATGGCCCGCCAGAAGTCGATCGATATCCCATGGTGTGGGACGGCCAGCCGGAGGCCGCGGAGCTGTCCGGGATCGGTGACGCCACTGCCGGAGCGGACCAGGACCACCTGGCGCTCCTCGATCCAGGTGAGCCCGACCAGCCTGGTCCGCTCACCGCGCGACCGGGCCCAGAGCGCCGGGACGTTGCCGCCCTCGCGGAACAAGCCGGTCAGGGCGTGGGTGTAGTGGTGGTCGGCGGCGACCTCCGGCGGCACGTCCTGGAGCGAGCGGACGGCGATGCCGTCGGCGGCGAACTCCCGCCCCAGCCAGCCCCGGTCGGCCGCGATGCCGGTGGCGGTGGGGACGGGGCACCGGGTGAACCAGAGGGTGTCGGGCACGTCGGGGGCGGTCGGGGTACGGTCGTCCGGGGCCGGACGGGCGGTGCTGCTGGCGTGGCTGGGCACGGTGGGCTGGTCCTCTGCGGCAGGGTGCGGGCGGCGGCGGAGCGCGGCACGGCACGGGTCACCAGGCTTGGCTGGGCGGGAGTTCGACCGGGGCGGCCGGCGTGGTCGGGGCGGCGCGTCAGCGACAACAGACGCAGGGGGCGGGGCACCGGTGGATCGTCACGGCGCTGCTCCTTCCTGCGGTCCGGCACGGTGGACGGGGCTCGTCCGGTGCGCTGCGCCGAGCGTTCCACGGCGAGCGGGCCCCGGACAAGGCCTTGCCACATCATGGGATCACTTGTTCATGAACGGCATCCTTTTGCAACGCCGTTGACACATTTCCGCAGCATGCGCTGCCCTAGTCTGGGTCCGACTCCGGTGAACCGGCCGGAGCCACGGACAGAACGAGAGGTGCCATGGCCGAGGCCGTCACCGCCGTCCAGAGCCCGCCGGCCGGCGCCCAGGCCGTGCAACGGGCACTCGGGTTACTCCACTGCTTCCACGACAACGGCCCCGATCTGAGCGCCTCGGACCTGGCCCGCCGGATGGGCCTCTCGGTCTCCACCGCGCACCGGCTGGCACGCACGCTGGTCAGCGCCGCGTTCCTGGAACAGGACGAGCAGACGGCCCGCTACCGGCTCGGCCCGGCCGTCGCCGAGCTCGGCCAACTCACCTTCCACCAGCGCGGGTTGCACCTGGCAGCACCCGAACTCGACCTGCTGTCTCGGCGCACCGGCGCCGCGGCCGACCTGGCGATCCGCAGCGGTCCGCACGCGGTGATCCTGGTCGGCGCCTCGGTCCGCCCGGACACCGGCCTCGGGCTGCGCCGGCCACTGCACTCCACCGCACTCGGCAAGGTGCTGCTGGCCTGGCCCCGCCCGGGGGACGCGGGGGTCGCCACGCTCGGCCCGCTGTCGCCGTTCACCGACCGGACCATCACTGAACCGGCGCGCCTGGACGAGGAGTTGGCGAGGGTTCGGGAGGCCGGCCACGCGCTCAACGACGGCGAGTCGGCGTCCGGCGTCCGCACGGTGGCCGTGCCGGTGCTGGACGGCGCCGGGCAGGCCCGCTTCGCGCTCGCCGTCCGCTCCACACCCACCCACCTCACCGACGACCGGCTGGAGTGGTTCCTGGGCCACACGCGCTCCTGCGCCGGGGCGCTCGCCGTCCTGCTGCTGCCCCCCGAGCAACGGATCTGACGACCGGTCACGCACGCGCAGGGCCCGGGCCCGGGTCACCGGAGGGTGCGTCAGGACACGGAAGAGGGCCGGGCGCCCGTGAGGGACGCCCCGCCCCGCCCCCGGGCCCCGTGTGTTATAAAAAAAAACGAGCCCCCCAGACAAGTAACTAAATGGGGTTGCGGGTTGAGGGTTGAATTT
>NZ_JBHJRC010000045.1:0-37960 GCF_042261735.1 Kitasatospora sp. NPDC056327
TCGGGGGTTGGTGGGCGCCCGGGGTGGTGGGGGGGCGGGGGTGGGGGTCTCGCGGGGGGGGCCGGGCCGCGGGCGCCGCGGCCCCCCCCCCCCCCCACGGCCGGCTCAGGAGGAGCGGCGGGTACGGCGGGTGAAGACGACGGCGCCGGCGCCGCCGAGCAGCAGCACCGTTCCGGCGCCCGCCATCAGCAGGGTGCCGTCACTGCTGCCGGTGGACGCGAGGTCCTTGCCGTTCGACGCGGCACCGGCGATCGGGGTGGGCACGCTGACCCGGGTCGGCATGATCAGCGGGTTGGCCGGGTCGACGACGGTGCCGGCCGGGGCGGGGTGCACCGGGACGGTCGCGGTGGGCTTGGGGGCGGGGCCGGCCGGGGTGGGCCCGGGCTCCTGGCCGCCGGGCGTGCCGGGGGCCGACGGGCTCGGCGAACCGGTGGTGCCCGGCGTGGCCGACGGGGTCGTGGAGGGGGTGCCCGACGGCGTGCTGCTCGGCGAGGCGCTGGGCGAGCCGGTGGGGGTGGTGCTCGGTGTGGTGCTCGGTGTGCTGCCGGGAGTCGTGGGCGGCGTCGTCGACGGGGGCGGCGGCACGGGCTGGGTCGGCGTCCGGGTGGGCGTGGTGCTGGGCGTCGGGGTCGTCGTCGCGCTCGGGGTGGCCGTCGGCGTGGTGCCGGGCGAGCCGCTCGGGGTGGCCGGAACCGACTGGGTCGGCGTCGGGGTGGGCGTCGGGGTCGGGGCCGGGGTGGTGCTCGGCGTCGTGCCCGAGCTCGGCGTGGTGCTCGGCCTGCCCGGCTTGGTGGGCGTCGGCGTGGGCGTGCGGACGCCGCAGTCGACCTTGAACACCTTCTGCTTCGGGTTGTTGAGCTTCGGCGGGTTGGCCGGCAGCTTGCCGTTCACCAGCTCCACCGACGACCAGTAGAGCTTGTACTGGCCGTCGGGCAGGTTGATGTCGTCGGTCCGGACGTGGCCCTTGCCGTCCACCGGGATGTCGCCGTAGACGATGGCGTTCTCACGGTCGCCGTGCACCTCGGAGATCAGCCAGACGATGTCCTGGCCCGCGTCGAAGCCGAACGAGTCCAGGTAGAAGGTGCAGACCTTGGGCTCGTTGTTGCGGAGCTCCTCGCCGGTCGAGGCGTCGTGGATCTTGACGGTGCCGTTGTTGCCCTTGGCCGGGGCGGCCTCGGCGGAGGGGGCCGCGAGCAGCAGGGCGGCCACGGCGGGGACGGCGACGAGGGATCTCGCCGCGTGGGAGCGGATGCGCATGGGTGTGTCCATCGGGAACGGGCGGCCCGGCGGGGCCGCACGGCAGGTGGGAGGGAGCCCCTCGGCCGACCGCGGTCGACCACGCTCGGCGAGTGAGAGGGATCAAGTTCCCGCAGCGATTCGGACCCCGCAAGGAGCGTTTGGCCGAAATGCGCTGTACCGGCGTTGATTGTCCGACAAGTCCACCGCAACGATTCGGCCACTCGGATATGACGGGACCGTGTGCGATCCAGGGCCGGTGGTGCCGGGCGTGTCGGCGGTACCCGCGTGTCGGGTTCGGCGGGGCGGTCGTGGTCCATATCGTCTGTGTCCGCCGAATCCGCAGAGTCCGCCGCAGGACCGACACCCGTGGGAGCGCCGCATGCCCGGCCCAGCGCAGCAGTCGTCCACCAGCCCCGCCCACCCGGACCCCGCCGGCCCCTCCGGCCCGGCCGCCGGCGAGCCCGCTGCCGCCGCCGCACCCGCGGCCGACGTGCCCGGGGGCGACGTGGACACGGCCGACGTGATCGTGGTCGGCGCAGGCCCGGCCGGTTCCACCGCCGCCTACCACCTGGCCCGCACCGGGCTGGACGTGCTCCTGCTGGAGAAGTCCGCGTTCCCCCGGGAGAAGGTCTGCGGCGACGGTCTGACCCCCCGGGCCGTGCGGCAGCTGATCGACCTCGGCATCGACGTCTCCGAATCGGCCGGCTGGCTGCACAACCGCGGTCTGCGGCTCGTCGCGGGCGGCCGGCGGGTGGAACTGGACTGGCCGGAACTCGCCGCCTTCCCGGCCTTCGGACTCGTCCGCCGCCGCGCCGACTTCGACGAACTGCTCGCCCGGCGCGCCGCCTCGGCCGGCGCCCGCCTGATCGAACGGGCCAACGTGGCGGGCCCGGTGCTGGACGAGCGGACCGGCCGCATCACCGGTGTCACCGCCAGGCTCGGCGAGGAGCGCCGGCCCGTCACCTACCGCGCGCCCCTGGTCGTCGCCGCCGACGGCAACTCCACCCGGCTCTCCCTGGCGATGAAGCGCTACCGCCGCACCGACCGCGCGATGGGGGTCGCCTACCGCACCTACTTCACCACCCCGCGCCACGAGGACCGCTACCTGGAGGCCTGGCTCGACCTGCGCGACCCCACCGACCGGGCCCGCCGCCTGCTGCCCGGCTACGCCTGGGTGTTCGGCATGGGCGACGGCACCGCCAACGTCGGCCTGGGGGTCGTCGACACCGGTGCGGTGCCCCGCGAGGTGGACTGGCGCGAGCTGCTCCGCCGCTGGTGCGACGACCTCCCCGCCGAGTACGGCTACCGCCCCGAGGGCGTCACCGAGCCCATCCGCGGCTCCGCCCTGCCGATGGGCCTCAACCGCCGCCCGCACTACGCGGACGGCCTGCTGCTGATCGGCGACGCCGGCGGCACGGTCAGCCCCGCCACCGGCGAGGGCATCGCCTACGCGATGGAGTCCGGCCGCTACGCCGCCGAGGCGGTCGTCCAGGCCCACGCCCGCCGCACCGACCGCGGCCGCGACCTCGCCCTGCGCGCCTACCCGCAGGCGCTGCGCTCGGCCTACGACGGCTACTTCGCCCTCGGCCGGCTCGCCGCCTCGGCGATGAGCCGGCCGAGGCTGGTCGGCGCCGCGGGGGCGGCCGGGCTCGGCAACCCTGCCCTGCTGCGGGCCGTGTTCCGGCTGATGGTCAACCTGACCGAGCCCAACTCCCGTGACGCCCTGGACCGTCTGCTGCACGTCCTCGGCCGCCTGGCCCCCAGCGGTCGGGGCTGAGACCCGGCCGCCGGGTGCCGGGGGCCCGCGCCCCCTGACCCCGCGTGCGTCCGGCGCGGCACGCCGGTGGTGCCGCACCGGACTCCTGCGCCCGGCGCGTGACGCGTGCCGGTGCGGTGCGAGCCTCCTCCCGGTGGTGGTGCACCCGTCGTGGTCCGCACCGGGCCGGGGAGCGGTCCCCGGTCCGGGGCCCCGGTCATCGGTCCACCTGGTCGCTGAACCAGGCGCGTCCGTCGGCGGACAGGAACGCCCGGAGGACGAATGCGCCCAGGGCGATGCCGGCCAGGGCCGCGTACGATCCGGTGGCCAGCAGCAGGACACCGCTGGCCACCGAGAGCGCCTCGATCACGGCGACCGTGTTCCTGGTCCAGCCCGCCCGGCGCGAGGCCAGGCCGGCGCAGGTGCCGAGCAGCAGGCCCACCAGCACCGAGGTCATCGCGACGAAGTGCACCAGCGGGAGTTCGCCGTTCCGATCCCGGCCGAGGGCCGCGAGCAGCACGAGGCCGGAGAAGCCGCTGAGCGTGGCGTGGACCCACACGCAGACGACCGCCCGCCGGACCGACGCCGGCATCCGCCGCGCGGTGCACTGGTCCGTCATCGCTGACCACCCCCGGTCGTCGAGCGGCCCGGTGGCCGGGCCGTACCGGCGAGGATCGGGCCGGGCCGATGGGCTGTCAATGGAACGGATGCGCTGGACGGTGGCGCCGTCGCGGTCCGGCCTGGTCGGGTCGGCCGCCGCGGTCCGAGGTTGGGGGCGTGACCCTCCAGTCTGCGCGCCCCCGATGTCCTGCGTGCGCGGGTTGGCCGAAACCGGAGGATCTTTCGCTGCTGCGGGCGCCCGAAGTTGACGCGGAGTCAGATGATCCGATTGCCTGGTGCCGGGTCGGACACGGAGGGTGACGGATCCCGCCCCGCCCCGGGCACGCCGGAACGGCGGACGGCCGGGCCTCCGTCCGATCGTGACTTCACCTCACCGTGCCTCCACCCCACCGTGCCGCCGCCACGGCGGCCACGGCCGGCCCAACCACGCAACCGACGCCACCACCTCACGACGGAGACAACGTGCGCCTTCGCCTGTTCGCCGTACCGCTCGCCGCGGTCGTCGCCCTGCTCGCCCCGAGCACCCCGGCCCTCGCGGCGGCGGCCGCTCCGCCCGCGGCCGCGGCCCCGGTCGGCGTCCCGTCCGCCGAGTGCTCCACGGCGGACCACCTGGGCGACCCCCGGCTCGGCCCGGCCGACCTGCCCGTCACCGGCCCGGTCGGCCGCCAGCTGACCGGCTACCGGCGGACCGGCGGCCTCGGCGAGGAGAAGTTCCTCGCCACCTACTACAGCCCCACCGCCAACAACGGCAGCCCCGGCTGGATCTACCCGCCGGCCAACGGCTACGTCACCCTGCCCGACGGCACCCCGGTCGAGTTCGAGATCACCCTCTACCCCAACCAGCGGATCGACCGCTACGGCAGTGAGTACGGCTCGTTCCTCGCCCCCGAGGGCCTGCCCTACGCCAGCCGGTCGATCCCGCCGCAGAGCCTCGACAGCAACCCGGCCGCCGGCTGCAACTACCACGACTACAAGGTGCTGAAGCCGTTCCGGGTGCACGCCGGCCCGATCGCGCCCTGGTTCGGCCAGCCCGGCCACGGCCTCCAGTACCAGCTGGACGCCGCGCTCGTCCCGAACGGCCCCGCGCGCCTCAACGTGCTCTGGCTCGTCGACAACGGCTACCTCGCCCGGATCTGACGCCCCGCCGTCCGGCCCGGCCCGGGGTCCCCGCCGGCCCCGGGCCGGGCTCCGGCCGCGGACGGTCGGCGGGGGTGGGGGCGGGGGTCACCAGAGGTCGCCGTCGCGCCAGTCGCACACCAGCCGCCCGTCGAGGTCCGGGGCCACCGCGCCCGGCGAGGCGGACGGCAGCACGAACACCCCGCCCTCCTCGTCCGGCGTCGGCGCCGGACCGTGCGGCGTCAGCGCGGCGAGCGGACCGCGCCACGCCTGCCAGCCGCGTGCCGAGTAGAACGCCGCCGCGTCGTCGGCCGCGCACAGCGCGCCCAGCTCGTAGGCGTCCCGGATCACCCACTCCAGCGCGGTCATCAGCGCGGCGCCGTGGCCGCGCCCGCGCCGGTCCGCGCGCACCACGACGTTCTCGACGTACCCGGTGCGCAGCGCCCGTCCGGCGTGCAGCAGCCGCCGCTGCACCACCGAGGCGTGGCCGATGAGCACGTCGTTCTCGATCACCAGTGCGTGCACTCCGCCGAGGCCGTGCTCCCAGCCCTCGTCGCTCAGGTCGCCGAACGCCTCGGCCGACAGCGCCCGGGCCGCCTCCCGGGTCGCGGCGTCCAGCGCATGGGTGTGGGCGGTGACGAGTTCGGTCATGGCCCGATCGTGGCACGGCCGGCCGGCGGGGCCGAACGGTTTTCGGCGGGGCGGAAATCCGGTTGTCCGCGGAGGTGGGCGGCGGGTAGGAAGATCGAATGAGTATCGCGCCGTCCGCCGTTTCCGCAGTCTCCGCCGCTTCTGCCGTTCCTGTTGCCTCCGCCGTCCCGCCCGCCGCGCGGCAGGCCGCCGACGACCGGGTGTTCGTCCCGGCCACGCTCGATCTGGGGGACGTCGTGCTGCGTCCGTGGCAGCCCGGTCTGGAGGTCCGGGGCGGTGCCGCGGCGAGCCTGGTCGCGCTCGCGGCCGACCCGGACATCGCGCTCTGGAACCCGCTGCGCGCCGGGGACCGGACACAGGCCGAGGCCACTCTCGAACGCTGGGCCACCGGCTGGGAGAACGGCACCGTGGCCTGCTTCGCGATCCTGGCCGCCGCCGACGCCGGACTGCTCGGCCTCGTCGCCCTGCGCTGGACCGACCGCGCCGACGGGCTCGCCATGGTCGGCTACTCGCTGCTGCCCGCCGCCCGCGGCCGGGGCATCGCCACCCGGGCCACCCGGGCGGTCTCCCGCTGGGGCTTCGCCACCGCTGCCGTGCGGCGCCTGGAACTCGCCCACGCGGACGGCAACCGCGCCTCGTGCCGGGTGGCCGAACGCTGCGGCTTCCCCCTTGAGGGCACCCTGCGCGCCTCCCACCGGTTCGGCGACGGCCGGTACCACGACGAGCACCTGCACGCCCGGCTGGCCACCGATGCCGATGCCGGCGGCGAGCCCGAGGCCGGCGGCGGGACCGGTGGCGCGGCCTGACCGACCGGCGGCGTCGGTGGGACCGGCGCCGGCGGGACCCGGGGAGCCGCTTGCCCGGTCGGGTGTTCGCCCGGGCCGGTCGGTGCGCCGGGCGGTGGCGGGGGTGCGGGCCTAACCTGGAAGGGCGCGCCGGTACGTGGTGCGGAACGGGAACGGTGGGCCATGACGGTCGTCTCGACAGCACTCTTCGGGGCCGATTGGCGTGCCGCGTCACCCGGTTCCGCCGAGTTGCCGCGCGAGTGCGCCGCCCGGGGCTGGACGGTGGTCCTGACCGCCCCCGGCCCGGCCGGGGCCCCCGCGCTCACCGTGAACGACCCCGGCCACGACCCGCTCCGGGCCGCGCTCGACCTCGTGGACGGCGTGCCCGCGCACGCCGTGTTCGTCGCCGGGAGCGTGTCCGAGGTCCGGGCGGCGTGCCGGGCCGGGGTGCCCTGCGTCGCCGTCCTCGGCGCCGGCGCCACCGTGCCCGGGCTGCGCGCGGCGGGCGCCGTCGAGGTGCACCCGGACGCCGCGGCCCTGTTGCGTGTGCTGGACGACAGCCTGCTCGCCCGCCCCAGGGCGTTCGGCGACCGCCGTCCGGCCGCTCCGACCGCGTTCGCCGGCCGGAGCGGCTAACCCACACCCCGCCGGGCAGCCGCCCGGACACGGAGGACACCGTCACCGGAAGTGCCGGAGGTGACCGATATGGACGGGCCCGCGCTGAGCGGACGGGAGCGGCGGCTCCTGGCCGAGATCGAGGGCGATCTGCGCCGCGACACCCGCCTCGACCGGCGGTTGAGCACCATGGGTGCCAGACCCCGGAACAGACTGGCCGACGCGCTGCGAGGCCTCGGCCGCCGGGTGCCGAGCGGTGTGCTGATGACGGCCCTGGTGATGTCGGCGGTCTGCCTCAGCATCGCCGTGCGCAAGCCCACCGCGGCCGTGGCGGTCGCCTCGGCCGTGATCTGGGTCGGCAGCGTCGCCCTCGCGTCCGCCGTCGCGGCCCTGCTGCGCCGTCGTCGGCGTCGCCGCGGGGAGCCGGTGGACGGCCTGCCCGACGACGGTCACCGGGAACACCGCGGCGGCTGGTGGCAGGGGGAGCCGACGGACGGCGGCGGCGGGCGCGAGCAGGCCCGCGACCGTCAGGAGCGCCGGGAACGCCGCCCCTGGGACCACCCGGAGGCGTGATGACCACCGAACTGTGGGAGTACCGCCCGGGCTCCCACCACGCCGCCGACCTGACGCTGGTCGGCTACGAGGTCGAGGCGACCGACGGCCCGCTCGGTCACGTCGACCAGGACGCCGGGGACCACCTGCTGGTGGACACCCGGCCGTGGGTGCCCGGAGCGCCCGTCCTGGTCCCGGTGGGGCTGGTCGCCCGGATCGACCACCTGGAGCTGGTCGTCCACCTCGACTGCCCGCGCGCCCGGGTGCGCTCGGCCCCGCCGTCCGCGGCCCTCGACCGGGGCGATCGCGGCGGCCGGGGCGGGCGGCGCGGCCCGGGGCTCTCCCCGGCGGGCCGGGCGGCCCTGGACGCGCACTACGTGCGTGGTGCGGGAGACGTGTCCGGCGCGGGTCGCGCCGGCTGAGCCGGCCCGGGACCCGCCCTCGGACCTCGCCCTCGGACCCGCCCACGGACCCGCCCACGGAAACGGATGTGCCGGATGCCGTTCACCGTCCTCACCGGTCGCACGGTCGCGTTCCTGGCCGCCCCGCACGGCGTCCAGCAGGACGAACTGACCACCCCCTGGCAGGGCGTCGCCGAGGCCGGCGGCACACCCCGGCTGGTGTCCACCCGGCCCGGGCACCTGCAGGCGTTCCGCCACCTGGACCGGGCCGACACCTTCCCCGTCGACGAGGTGGCCGCCGGGGCGGACCCGGCCGCGTACGACGCGCTGGTGCTGCCGGGCGGTGTCGCCAACCCCGACGAGCTGCGGCTGGACCGGGCCGCCGTCGCCTTCGTGCACCGGCTGGCCGCGGCGGGCCGCCCGGTCGGGGTGATCTCCCACGGCGCGTGGACCCTGATCGAGGCGGACGCCGTACGGGGCCGGACGCTCACCTCGTGGCCGAGCGTCCGCACCGACCTGGTCAACGCCGGTGCCGCCTGGGTGGACGAGCCGGTCCACGTCTGCCGGGACGGTCCCGGGGTACTGGTCTCCGCCCGCGGGCCCGCCGAACTACCGGTCTTCACCGAGACGCTGGTGACGGAGTTCGCGCACACCCGGCCGGTCCGGGGCCCGCGCCCGCCCTGGCCCGTCGCCCACGAGGCCGCCCCCTCACGTCATGCCCCGGGGGAGTAGCGCCGTCCTCCGCCCCCGACCGGTGGCGGTGCCGTCGGCGCGTGCCGGGCCGTCCCGGAGCCCTGGTCCCAGGCCGACGGGCGCACCGGGCGACCGGGCAGGACCCGCACGTGTTCACCGGAGTGCCGCGCACCTGTCCGGCGGCACGGCCGTTCGGCAGGTGCGGGAGCACCACGGGGCGGATGGCGTGTTCGACCGTGCCGATCGCCGCACCGTCCCTGCCGGCCGACGGATCGCCCCGCTGCCCGGACGGCGGCTGTGAGCGGTGGCAGCGCCGTCCTCCGAGTCCCGGTGGGGTTTGCGTCCGCTTCGCCGCCTCCGGCCCGTCCGCTGGTCGATTCCGGCAGTCCGGCAGGCCTCCCTGTGTTGCTGTGGCGCTGGTGCGTGAGCCGGGATCGCGCCGCCCGTTCCCGGGGCGGCTTCCGCGGGCCCCGAGACGTCCGGTCGGGTCGTTGGGCGGCCGGGGCGGGTCAGCCGAGGAAGTGGTGGACCGGTGCGAGGGTGACCGGCAGTTCGTCGCTCACGTCGACGGTGAAGAGGTAGGTGACCGGGGCGCGCCGGTCGTCGGCCGGGTCGAGGAAGCGGGCCATCACGTCCTGGCAGTCCGAGCCCGCCCGGCAGTGCGGGCTCCTCGCGACGGTGATCGTGTCGAGCGCGTAGAGGCCGGGCCCGGCGGTGCGGTCGTCGGGCCCGGCGGGCAGCAGGTCGGCGGAGAGCAGGCCGTCGCCGGCCAGGCCGCCGGTCAGGAAGGCTTCCGTCACGGCGAGGTTGAGCGCCCGCTCGGCGGCGCTCCGTCCGGGGTTGCGGAGGTGCACGTACACCCGGTCGAGCAGGGCGCGGACGTCCGCGACCACCCGGTCGGGGTCCGGGGTGCGCCCGCGCCGGACGAGGCCCCTTCCGACGGTGGCCGCGGCGTCGGCGATCAGCGGGGCCTCGGCCCAGGAGGCGAGCCCGGTGGAGCCGACCTCCAGGACCGGCACGAGCCGCCCGGAGGAGAGGCGGGCGGCGCGGTCGGTCAGCCGGCCGGGCACCGAGAGCCGGGTGGTGCGGCCCGGGTCGTCCGCGGGCAGTGAGCCGCCGAGCAGCGCCTCGCGCAGCGCCCGGTGAACGGGGTGCACCGGCGGGGCGGCGGCGATCCGGCGCAGCAGCGCGAGCCGTTCCCGCTCGCTGCCGTCCGCCGCGGTGGCGAGGGCCGGACCGCCCCAGTCCATGCCGGCGGCGGGTTCCGCCTCCAGGACGTAGCACGGGCTGCCTCCGACGGTGAGCGTCCAGGTCAGCCCGGCGGAGGCCCACGGGGTGCGGACGAGGTGGTCGTGCAGTTGGTGGGCGTCCCCCGGGTCCGGTGGCGGCGCGCCGGGGTGCGTCGGCATCTGCCGGCGGAAGCCGTCGCGGTGGGCCTCGGAGCGGAAGTCGACCCCGATCCGGCCGACGGCGTAGACGTGGACGGGGGCCGGATCGGGGCCGGTCGGGGCGTGGTCCGCCCCGGCGGGGGGCTGGGTGCTGTTCACGGCGCTGCCTTCTTCCTCCGGTGGGTCCGCCCGGTTTGTTCGGGTCGTCCTCGTGCGCCCGCGCGCCCCTGCGCGTCCTCGGCCGCGCGGGTTCAGTCGCCGCGCAGCCGGACGAACAGGGCGACCGGGGGCCGTCCGGTCACCGTGACCTCGGCGCGCAGCGGGGGGCGGAGCGGGCGGACGGCGCCGTACTGCGGATCGTGGACCGGGGCGCCGAGCCGTCCGGTCGCCGCCTCCGCCACCTGCCCGGCCTGGGACGGCGACAGCGGCGGGGAGGAGAGCAGCACCCGGCCGTCGTCCAGCTCCAGGACCACCGCCCGGGGCCGGGAGGCCGGACCGGTCACGGCCCGGACGGTCGCGTCCACCGTGTCGCCGCGCCGGTACTTCACCCAGACCCGCCCGGCGCCGCGTGCCCGGTACGGCGAGCCGGCCGCCTTGCAGACGAGGCCCTCCACCCCGGTGTCGGCGAGCCGTTCCATCCAGGTCAGCGCCTCGGCCCGGTCGGTGGTCGCCAGCACCGCCTGGACCGGGGGCGGGACGTCGGCCAGCGCGGCCAGCAGCAGCCGCCGCCGGTCGGCCAGCGGCAGTCCCCGGACGTCCCGGCCGGGCAGGGCGAGCACGTCGAAGGCGATCAGCCCGAGCGCCACGTCCTCGGAGGCCCGGGCCGGCCGGGCGCGCAGCAGTTCCTCGAAGGCGAACCGTCCGCCGCGCCACGCGACCAGCTCGGCGTCCAGCACGAGTCCGGCCGGCAGCCGGGCGACGGCGGCGGCGATCGGCGGGAACTCGGCCGCGAGGTCGCGCCCGGAGCGGGACTGCAGGAACGGCGGGCGCTCCGGCCCCCGGGCGAAGGCCACGCAGCGGAAGCCGTCCAGCTTGAGCTCGTACACCACGCCCGAGCCGCCGAGGCCGTCCGGCAGCGGGACGGCGGTCACCGCGGCCGGGCGCATCACCTCCAGCGGTGGCTCCAGCACCAGGGGGGTTCGGGCTCGGGGCGGCTTTCGGGAGGCCGTCCCGGGGGTGGCTGCGGGGGACGGCGCGGGTGGGGCCTCGGGTGCGGGCCCGGGTCCGGCTGCGGGGTCGGGTTCGGGGTCACGTGCGGGTGCGCGTGCGGGTTCGGGTGCGCGTCGGGTGCGGGACGGGCGGGTGGTGGCCGCCCCGGGCAGCGGCCGGGCGCGCGCCGGGTCGAGGAGGGGAGCCAGCAGGTCGCCCCGGGCCTCCACCCGCCCCGGGACGTCGGCGATCGTGAACACCAGCTCCTCCGCGGACCCGGCCCCGTCCAGCTCCGCCCAGGTCAGCGGCGTCGACACCGTCGGCCGCTCCTGCGCCCGCACCGTGTACGGCCCGGCGGTGGTCTTCTTCGCGGCGTTCTGCGACCAGTCGACCAGCACCCGGCCGGTCCGGCGGGCCTTCGCCATCGTGTGCACGACGAGGTCCGGGCGGGACGCCTCCAGCTCCGCGGCCAGCTCCTTCGCGTAGGCGGACACCCGGGTGCTCGGCGTCGGTTCCAACGGCACCAGCAGGTGCAGGCCCTTTCCGCCGGAGGTCTTCACCCAGGCCTCCAGCTCGTCCGCCGCGAGCCGTTCCCGCAGCATCCCGGCGACCGTGCGGCAGGTGAGCACCGTCGCGCCGGTGCCGGGGTCGAGGTCCAGCACCAGCCGGTCGGCCAGCCCCGGTGCGGCCGCGTGCCACTGCGGCACGTGGAGTTCCAGACAGCCGAGGTTCACGAGTGCGAGCAGGGCCGCGCCGTCCTCCAGCACCACCTGGCGCAGCTCTCCGCTGTTGCTCGGAACCTCGACCGTCCGCACCCAGCGGGGCGTCCCGGGCGGCGGGTTCTTGGCGATGAACACCTCCGCCGCCACGCCGTCCGGGCTGCGCAGGAAGGACACCGGGCGGTCGTTCAGGTGCGGAAGCAGGGCGGTGTGGACGGCGGCGTAGTAGCGCAGGACGTCGCCCTTGAGGGTGCCGGTCCGCGGGTAGTACACCTTGTCCAGATGCGAGAGCGCGAGGGTGCGCCCGTCGACCACCATCTGCGGCATCGCCGCCTCCGAGGCTGCGCGCGTCCCGGCGCGGCCGGGTCCGTTGCGGCCAGTCTGCCCGCGCCGGCGGCGTGACGCGAGCCGCGGTCGCCGGCCGCCGGCCGCCTGTCCTGCTCCGCCGGCCGCTGTCCGCCGGGGCAGCCCTCCGCCGGGGCAGCCGTCCGCGGGGCGCTGTCCGGTGGGCTGTCCGTCGCTCGTCGGCCCGGGCGACGGCCCGGGCGACGGTCGGTGTCACGCGCCGAGCAGGTCCAGTGCGGTGCGGACCAGGGTGTCGTCGGTGGCCGGTTCGCGTTCGCCCGCGACGCCGGAGCGGAACAGCGAGGCACCCTCGATCAGCATGATGAACACCCCGGCCCGGGCCTGCTGCGCGGCCTCCGGCAGATCGGGCCGGCGCCGGGCGAGGAAGGCGGCCACCTGGTCCCGGTAGTCGCCGTAGAACCCGCGCACGGCGCCCGCGACGGCGGCGTCCCGGGCGGCGAGCGCCCACACCTCGGCGAAGAGCCGTACCAGCCGGGCGTCCTCCTGGTCGGCCAGCAGCGCGGTGACCACCTCCCCGGCGTGGTCGGTCCGCTCGCTGCCCTCCGGGGGCGTGAGGAGCGGTGCCAGCCGCTCGGCCGACCGCCGCAGTACCCGGTCCAGTACGGCCGCCACCAGGTCCGCGTGGGTGGGGAAGTAGTACTGGAGGTGGCCCAGCCGGACCCCGGCCGCGGCTGCGACGGCCCGCATCGTCAGCTCCGGCCCGCCCTCGGCGACCAGCACCCCCTCGGCGGCGTCCAGCAGAGCCTCCCGCCGCTCCACCCCCTTCCGCCCCCGGGCCCGCCCCGAGGGGGCGCCGGCGCTCCCGGCGGCCCCGGCGGCCTTGGACACCCCGGCGGCCTCGGCGGCCTTGGCGGCCGGTGAGGGCGCCGGCGGGGTGGGCGGCGAGGGGGGCGCCGTGTCGGCGGGCGGGGGTGTCGGGGGCGGGGCTTCGTCGTCCGGTGCGGTGCTCATGCGGCAGCATCCAAGCCGGGAGCGGGCCGGATGTCGACCGTGACACCGAGGGCGGCGAGGTCGGACAGGGTCCGGTCGGGGTGGGGCGTCTGCTCCGGGAAGGAGACACCGGCCGGTGCCGCCGCCGAACCGTCGGTGCCCAGGGCGCGGCGGAGCGCGAGCAGGCCGCCGACGGCGGTGAGGTGGGCCTGGCCGGCACGGTCCTCGACGACCGCGGCGAGGGTGCGGCCGCGGTGCGAGACGTCGACCCGCAGGAGCGCGGTGCCGCCGTCGCCCGGGGAGTAGAGCATGGCGCGGCGGGTGGACTGCCAGCGGTCGCCCCGGCCCCAGCGGAAGAAGCCGGTGTGCTTGGCGGCCAGCAGGGCCCGGGTGCTGAGCGCGGAGCTGAAGCCGATCCGGGTGGTGGCGGTGCCGCTCCCGAGGGTGAGCGGCAGGGTGAACTGCTCGGGCGTGTCGATCCGGGCGACCCGGGTGGCGTGGGCACCGATCCGGACGGTGCCCGCGTCGCTGAGCGGGGCCACCGTGTGCCGGCTGCCCTCGCGGATCACCTCGTAGTCCAGCCCCAGCCGGTCCATGAACTCGACCGAGTCCGCGCCGGCCCGGTCGGCGAGGTCCCAGCGGATGGCGGTCTCGACCCGGTCCGCTCCGCCGAGCCGCTCCGCCAGTGCGGCGGCGACCAGGCTGACGACCCCGCCCATCCAGGCGGAGGAGAGCAGTACCGGCGCGGCGGGGCGCAGCAGCGCGGCCACGGTGGCGGCCCGCTGGAGCCGGACCGTCCAGCGGGTGACATCGGCGTACGGCACCGCGCCCAGGGCGGCGGCGCGCAGCACCCGGTCGTCCGGGTCGTTGACCACGCCGACGACGGCGCTGACGGCGGCGGTGAACGGCGCGGGGTCGGCGAGGTCCCAGCGGCGCACGGCGGCGTGCGGGGCTCCGCCGAGTTCGCGGACGAGGGGTGCGCCCCGCTCCTCGGACCGGCCGGTGAGCAGGACGGGGTGCTCGGCCGCCACCAGGCGGGCGAGTTCGGCGCCGACGGTGCCGTAGCCGCCGACCAGCAGGACCGGTCCCTGCGGGTCGTGGGTGAGGGCGTCGGGTGAGGGGGTGTTGACGGAGGTGTTCGGAGAGGTGTTCGTGGAGGTGGTCATGGAACAAAAATAGGTCACTCGACCTAAAAGTTTTGTCAGTGCGTCCGCTTCTGTCGGCGCGCCGGGCCGGTCACCAGGGCGTGGGCGTCCGAGACGAGGTCCTCGACCCGCTCCCAGAGCGGCGGCGCCACGTCCAGGCGGACGCCGATCCAGCCCCGGTGGCCGACGTACGGCGGGCGGAAGAACCGCTCCGGCTCCTCTGTCACCAGGAACTCCTGCGCCCCGGCCGCTGCCGGGCACCAGAACGCGAGGCGGTCGTCGTGGTGGTGGTCGGCGAGCATGACGAACACCCGCGCCCGGCGGCCGGCGCCCGCGAACCATGTCGGCTCGCCGTGGCTGACCCGCTCCTCGACCCCGGGCAGCGCCAGGCAGACGGCCCGCAGCCGCTCGACGGCCGCCGGTCCGTCGTGGGCCCGGTCGGCGACCGGGGCCGCGGGCGGCAGACCGTGGTGGGCCGGTCCGTCGTGGGCCGGTCCGTCAGGTGCGGGGCCGAGGGGTGTCCGGTCCACCGGCACCTGGCCAACGGGGGACGGTCCGTCGGCTTCCGGGTCGTCGCCCGGTGCGGTGGTGGCCGGTGCGGTGGTGGCCGGTCGGCCCCCGGGGCGCACGGCTCAGCCCGCCGACGGGCGCGGCGCGCCCGGGTAACTGCCGAAGTACCAGTGATTGCCCTCCGGGTCGGTCGCGGCGAAGTCGCGCGAGCCGTAGTCGGTGTCGAACGGAGCGGTGGTGATCCGGGCGCCCGCGGCGACGGCCCGCGCGTGCACGGCGTCCGGGTCCGCCGTGACCACGTAGGCGGTGAACGTCCCGGGCCCGCCCGGCCACGGCTCGCCGCCCTCGGGCGTCGGCCGGTCCGAGCCGAGCATCACACCGCCGCCCTCCGGCCAGGCCAGCTCGGCATGGGCCACGAACCCGCCCTCGCCGTAGGCGACGACCTCCTCGAAACCGAACGCCTCCGAAAGGAAGTCGATCAGTGCGCGGGCGTCGCGGGCCCGCAGGCTCGGCCAGACCTGCGGGGCGGGCGTCGCGCCGCCGGGTGTTCCGGTAGCACCGGTGGTGTTGCCGACGGCAGCGGAATCAGTGGCGGCGGTGGCGGAATCAGTGGCTGAATCAGTGGTGGGATCGGTGCTGCTGTCGGTGTCCATGACGGGTTTCTCCCTCGTCTCGTGGCGACCGGCTCCGGAAGGGGACCGGACCGGCCCGTCGTCATGCCTCCCACTCTGGCGCGGGCCCGGTGGCCCCGCCTTGGACGTTTCGGAACTTCGCCGCGCCCGGCCCCTCCTCGGCGAGCCACACGCTCGGCGCGCACCCTGCCAGCGCGCGGAACTCCCGGGCCAGGTGGGCCTGGTCGGCGTAGCCGCAGCGCGCCGCGAGCTCGGCCAGCCGGACCACCGGACCGGCCGGGGCCAGCGACCGGCGGGCCCGGTCGAACCGGATCACCCGGGCGGCCGCCTTCGGGGTGAGGCCGGTCTCCTGCCGGAACCGGTTCAGCAGGTGGCGCTCGCTCCAGCCGGTCTCCCGGGCGAGCTCCGCCACCGGCAGTGCCCCGCCGCTGCGCCTGAGCGCGGACCAGGCCCGGGCGACCTCCGGTGGAACCCGGCCGGACGGTCGGGCCAGCCGTAGCAGCGCGCCGTCCAGCGCCGCGAACCGCTCGGGCCAGCTCCGCGCCTCCCGCACCGCCTCCTGGAGGTGGGCGGCCGCGGTGCCGAGCACGGCCTCCGCCGGGACGTCCAGCCCGGACAGCTCCCCGGCCGGCAGTCCGAACAGGGCCCGGGCCGCCAGCGGGTGGACGGCGAGCTGGATGCCGGACTGCCGGCCGTCGTGGCTGATCAGCGCCGGCGCCGTGTGCAGACCGCCGAGCAGGGTGGCGTAGTCGCCCGGCGGCTGGGTCCGGTCCGGGTGGCCGGCCAAGGTGAGCGGTTCGTCCAGGGTCAGGATGAACGTCAGGTACGGGGACGGCAGGCCCCGGTGCAGGGCGGGTCGCAGACCACGCTGCCGGTAGCCGGAGTACCAGGCCACGTACGGCCGCAGCGCCGTCGCGGGCCGCACCCGGACCGCCTCGTCGACCGTGCCGTGAGCGGGCGCCACCTTGCCGGGCACCCCGGCGAACTCCTCCGTCACGCCACCAGTATCGGCCCGCCCGCGTGCCCGGGCACGGGCCTGCCCGGCACCCCGGTGGTGACCGCGGGTAGCCCCGGACGGGATGGGCTCGCGGACCGTCGGCGGCGTGCGTAGGGTGGGCCCATCGGACCATCCGGTGCTCGGGGGGAGACCCTGAGGAGGAGTCCCAGTGACTACTGCCCGAGACATCATGCACGCCGGCGCCGAGTGCATCCGCGCCGACCAGAACCTCGCCGACGCCGCCCGGATGATGCGCGACATGAGCGTCGGTGCCCTCCCGATCTGCGGCCCCGACCAGAAGCTGAAGGGCATCATCACCGACCGCGACATCATCGTCCGATGTATCGCGGAGGGACGTGACCCGGCCGGCATGAAGGCGATGGAGCTGGCCGGCCACCTGCACTGCGTCCGTGCCGAGGACGACATCGACACCGTGCTCCAGAAGATGGAGCAGCACCAGATCCGCCGCATCCCGGTCATCGACGGCGACCGGCTGGTCGGCATGATCAGCGAGGCCGACCTGGCGATGGGCCACCGCCAGGGCCAGCACCTGACGGACCAGCAGATCATCGACTTCATGGACAGCGTCTACATGAAGCGGTGACGCCGCGCGCCCGCCGCGGGGGCCCTCGTGCCGCGCCGCGCGAGGGTCCCCGACGGCTGGGTCCGCGTTCACGCCCTCCCCCGGGCCCGCCCCGTGGTGGGCGCCCGGGTTCAGAGCGAGCAGCCGGTCAGCGCCGCTGGCTGGTCCGGGGTGCCGCTCCGCGGAGGCTCCGCCCCGTGCCGGGTCCAGTCGACCAGGGCGTCGAAGGCCGCGGTGAAACAGGGCCGCATCGGCCGGACCAGCTCCGGGGCCACCGCGGCCAGGCCGTCGGTGTGCGTTCCCCCGGCTATTCGGTAGTACCGGTGGAACCGGTCCAGGCCGGCCCCGGAGACCATCCGGTCGTAGACGTCCCCGCTGCGGCTGATCGGCAACTGCACGTCCAGGGTGCCCTGCAGACTGATCAGCGGCCGCTGGATCCGCCCGGTCAGCGAGACCCGGCCGACCGCGTCGTGGACGCTCCGCGGCCGCGCGGCGTAGTCGTAGTCGGTGTCGCAGCCCGGACCCGTCCCCTCGGGGCAGAACGGGGTGCCGGCCTCCGCCGCGCCGTCGTACTCCGGGTCCAGCTCCTCGCGCACGATCCTCTGGAGGGTGTCCCACTGGGTGCGGTAGCTCGCCTCCCAGAGCGGTTCGGAACCCGCCGGGAACCCGGCCGCGTGCATCGCGTCGAGGGCGCCCGGCTCGCCCTTCACGACGCGCGGGTAGGCTCGCAGCGCGGGCGGCAGGTCGTTGAGCAGGTTCGGTGCGTCGCGGGTCAGCAGCAGGCCGTTCCAGTCGATTCCACCGGTGTACAGCCCGGGGTGGTGCTCCAGCTGCCAGCGCACCAGGTACCCTGCGGCCGAGAGCCCGGCCGCGTAGGTGGCGGACGGCGCCCGGCCGTACCGCTGGGCGGCCACCGCCTGCGCCGCGACGGTCAGTTGGGTGACCCTGCGGTGCCACTCCAGGATCGCGTCACCGGGGCGGTCGCCGTCCCGGTAGAGCTGCGGGCCGGTGTTGCCCTTGTCGGTGGCGGCGTAGGCGAAGCCCCGGGCGAGCACCTGGTCGGCGATGATCCTGTCGTTGGCGTACTGGCGGCGGACCCCCGGCGGACCGGCGACCACCAGGCCGCCGTTCCAGTCCCACGGCAGCCGGATCACGAACTGGCTGTCGTGCGCCCAGCCGTTGTTGCCGTTGGTGGTCGAGCTGTCGGGGAAGTAGCCGTCGAGCTGGACCCCGGGCACGCCCGACGGCGTGGCCGCGCCGGGGGCGTCGAGACCGGCCCAGTCCTCCGGGTTGGTGCGCCCGGCGGGGACCGTCCCGGCGGTGGTCAGATCCTCCAGGCAGGTGGTGAGCAGCCGTTCGGCGCCGGGCACCCGCAGCTTCCCGGCCCGGCAGGCCGCGCCGCCCCGGGCGCCGGTGGGGTCGGCGGCGGCATCGGCGGCGGCGCTGCCCGCGGTCGGCAGCAGCGTGGCCGCGACGAGTACGGGGACCAGGGCGGCTAGGGCCCGGCCGGGCCGGCGGAGGACGGAGGTCGGGGCGGGAGTGGGAACGGGCCTCCGCACGGGCATCGGCGTGGGCTTCCGCACGGACTTGTTCACGGACTTGTTCACGGACCTGGTCACGGGCTTGCGCATGGGCGGGACTCCTGGGGTCGGTCGGTGGTCACCGGGGCCGGAGCGGCGGGCTCCGGAGCCGATGCTGAAGACGCTAGAGGTCGGCCGCGGGGGCCAAGAAGTGCCGATCTGCACATGTTCGCGGGGTCCCACCCCTGACCCCCCATGACCTTTGGCCAGTCTTTCGACCCGGTGGGGGAGGCCGCCGGAAATCCGGGTACAGTCCCCGGCGGTGATCGGGGTCGGCCCGGTCGGTACCGGGGGAGGACGGATGGAACAGCGTGCCGTGCGGTGGACCCCGCCCGTGCTCTACGTGGTGGTGCTGGCCGGTGGTTTCGCCTACGCGGCGGTCGGCGCGGGGGAGTTCGGCGGCGCCCGGCTCACCGTCTTCGCCGGGGGGCTGCTGGCCCTGCTCGCGCTGGAGGCGCCGGGGCCCGGCCGGGAGCCGGCCGCGCGGCTGCCCGCCGGAGCGCTGCTGGCCGTGCGGGTGGTGCTGTTCGCGGCCGTCGCGGCGGTGGACGGCTCCGGGGTGTCGCGGGCGCTGTTCGTGCTGGTGCCGTTCACCGCGTACCTGGCCTTCGGCCGGCGGACCGCACTCGTCTGCGCCGGCGGGTGCGCGGGGCTGCTGACGGTCGGCCTCACCGTCCTGGTGCCGCGGTGGTGGCTGCGCCCGGAGTACGTGTCGGACGTGCTGATGTTCGGCCTCGCGCTGGCACTGGCCCTGACGACGGCCGGCGTCGCGGTCCGCGAGCAGGAGGCGCGGGCACGGCTGGAGGAGTCGCACGAGCGGCTGGCCCGCTACGCGACGCGGGTCGCCGAGCTGTCCACCGCCGAGGAGCGCAACCGGGTCGCCCGGGAGATCCACGACAGTCTCGGCCACCACCTCACCGCCGTCGGCGTGCAGTTGGAGAAGGCCGAGGCGTTCCGCACCCTGGATCCGGAGGCCTCGGCGCGGGCAATCGGGGACGCCCGGTGGTCGGCCGGCCGGGCGCTGACGGAGGTCCGGGAGTCCGTGCGCGCGCTGCGCGAGGTGCGGCCGTTCTCGCTGACCCGATCGGTCACCGAACTCGTCCGGCACCTGGGCGACGACCGGCTGACGGTGGAGCTGACGGTCACGGGCGAGGAGTCCGGCCACGACGCCGGGGCACTCGCCGCCCTCTACCGCGCCGCGCAGGAGGCGCTCACCAACGCCCGCCGGCACGGCGGGGCCACCAGGGTGGAGGTCCGGCTGGCGCTGGACGGTCCGGCCGCCCGACTGACCGTCACCGACAACGGAAGGGGCTTCGCCCGGGGCGCCGAACCGGGCCACGGCATACGCGGCATGCGGGAGCGGGTGGCGCTGCTCGGCGGCCGGGTGGACATCCGGGGAGGCGGGCGCGGTGCCTCCGGAGGAGTGGCCGTCACGGTGACGGTGCCCCGCCGGGCGCCCGCCGGGGCACCGTCACCCGATCCGGCCGAGGCCCCGGGAACGGCCCCGGTACCGGCCGCCCCGCCGAGGACTGTCACCGTCACCGGGATCAGCGGCGGCACCCTCGACGGAACGGTGGCCGGGTGAGTACCGGGACCGAGGTCCGGGTGCTGGTGGCGGACGACCAGGACCTCGTCCGGGAGGGCATCGCCTCGCTGCTCGGCATCCAGCCGGGCATCGCGGTGGTGGCCACGGCGGCCGACGGCGCCTCGGCCGTGACGGCCGCTGTCGAGCACCGGCCCGACGTCGCGCTGCTGGACGTCCGGATGCCGGGGACGGACGGCATCGAGGCCGCCCGGGCGCTGGCGCGGGAGGTCCCGTCCTGCCGGGTCGTCATGCTGACCACCTTCGACGACCGGGCGTACGTGGCCGGGGCGCTACGCGCAGGCGCGGTCGGTTACCTCCTCAAGAACCTGCCCTCCGCCGAACTGGCGCGTGCCGTCCGGCTGGTGCACGCCGGAGTCGCGCAGCTGGACGCAGCGATCGTCGGCCGGCTGGCCGCCGACCTCCCCGACCCGTCCCCGACGCCCGCCCTCCCGCCCCCGGCGGAGGCCGCGGCCCCGGCGCACCCACCGAGCCCGATCCCACCGAACCCGATCCCACCGAACCCGATCCCACCGACCGCGGCGCACCCACCGCGACCGTCGCCCCTGTCGTCCCCGCTGAGCGACCGGGAGACCGAGGTGCTCCGCCTGGTGGCCACCGGTTCGACCAACCGGGAGATCGCCGGCCGCCTCCACCTGAGCGAAGGGACCGTCAAGAACCACATCTCCCGAATCCTGAGCCGCCTCCACCTTCGCGACCGCACCCAGGCCGCCCTCTACGCCCGCGACCGCGGCCTGCTGTGACCCCCCTTCAGGTCACTGCCCCTACCACCCACCGTCCCCGCCCACCGGGCGCCGCGCCGACAGCCCCGCAGAGCTCTCGGCACCGCGCCCGCGGTCGGGATCAGCCACCGCGGCCTGCGGCGGTCAGCAGCTGAGCGCCGGAGCGGCCCGGTCGCCGGGGTCGCTGTTGGTGCCGTCGACGCCGTCCGTCACGACGGGCCGCAGCTCGTCGGCCCCGGTCGGCCCCGCCGTCAGGTGCCTGACCCCGGAGGCGGTGGTGAGCACCCCCGCTGTCGGCGACCTTGGTGTCGTCGGCGAAGACCTGGAAGGAGACCGAACCGCGACCCTGTGTCTCGGCGTCGACGCCCACGCCGGTGTTCGGCGTGGAGCAGGCACCGCCGGAGCAGTGGACGATCTCGCCGAACGCGTTGACGCCCGGTCCCTTCGGGCAGCCGGCGCTCCCGACGGTGATGGTGCCGGCGTCACGGGCCCGGCCGCCGCCGTTGCTCATGTCCCGCTCGACCGGTCCCAGCTGTTGTCCGCGGCGGCCCCGTCGAGGTCGGACAGCGGGTACGTCCCGGCGGTCGGGCCGCTGCCGCTGCCGCGGGCGACCCGGACGTTCGCCCGGTCGGCGTGGTCCCGGCCGGTGCTGTCGCTACCGTCGGTGACCACCAGCCGCCGCTCCTGGGCGCCGACGAAGCGGGCGCTGAGCCGCCTCGCCGCGTCCCGGTGGTTGTGCGGCCTGCTGTCGGCGGCTTTCGCGCCGTCCTTGCAGACCTGGAGCACCCCGGGCCGTTGCCGTACGCGTCGTCGTCGATACCGGCGCGGGCCGGCCGGTCTCCGGCAGCGATGGTCTGGAACTCAGGCGGTCACCGCCGTCGCGCCCGGTGGCTGCGCCCTCAAGGGCGGGAAGGGCGGGAAGGGCGAGGAGGGGGATCGGCGAAACGAGACCCTGTCGGCCGTCGCACTCCTCGGGGCCCTGGAGAACGGCCTCACCGTCCAGGGCGTCAACTCCGTCGTGCAGAAAACCGCCCAGGGCCTGCCCCTGGTGGTCGCAGTGGTGATCCGGCAGACCAGCACCGGTGAGCGCGCGGTGGGCCCGCCGGGCTGACGGCGCGTCCGCCCCGCACGGCGGGCGGGCCCGACGGTCAAGGCCACGGCGGAGTCACGGGGGCGCGGCCGAACCCGGGACCGCGTCCGCCCCGGGATGCCCGGCCGCCTCCGGTCCAGCCAGGCCCCGTCCAGCCAGGCCCCGTTCAGCCCGGCCCCGTCCGGTCCCGTCCGCCCGTCGCCCGGGGGTCAGGCCGACGGGACCGGGGCGACGACGAGTTCCCCGACGGACTCCGCCAGGGCGGTGCGGGCCTGTGCGCCGAGTGCCGAGTCGGTGACGAACACGTCGATCTCGTCGAGCGCGGCGAACCCGCTGAGGGCGACCACCCCCCACTTGGTGTGGTCGGCCACCACGGCCACCCGCCGCGCGGAGGCGACGAGGGCCCGGTTGGTCTGCGCCTCGGCGAGGTTGGGCGTGGTAAGCCCGGCCCTTTCGGAGACTCCGTGCGCCCCCAGGATCAGCAGGTCGACGTGGAGGGAACGGACGGCCTGGTCGGCCAGCGGGCCGACCAGCGCGGCCGACGGGGTCGGCGAGCCGCCGGTCAGCAGGAGCGTGGGCGCGCCCGCCCCCGATTCGTCGCCGGTCGAACGGATCAGCTCCGCGACCGGCAGCGAGTTGGTGACGACGGTCAGCCGCGGGACGTGCAGCAGCCGGGCGGCGACCGCGTAGGCCGTGGTGCCGGCCGCCACCGCGACCACGCTGCCCGGCTCGACCAGGGTGGCCGCGGTCTCCGCCACGGCGGCCTTCGCGGCGGACTCCAGGCCCGACTTCGCCTCGAACCCCGGCTCGTCGATCGCGGTGCCCGAGGCCGCGACGGCCCCGCCGTGCACCTTCTTCAGGACACCCGAGCGTTCCAGGGCGTCGAGGTCGCGGCGCACGGTCATGTCCGACACGCCGAGCTGGTCGACCAGCTCGGCGACCCGCACCGCTCCGCTGCGGCGGACCGTCTCGGCGATCATCGCCTGCCGCTGATGGGCCAGCAGCCCGTTGTCCGCCAAGGCCCCACTCCCTCGCACACCACCACGCCGTCGGGACCGGCTGGTCCGCGAGCCCGCCAAGGATACTGTCCGGCCCGACCCGGCCGACTTCCCGGCCGACTCCGCGGGCAGGACCGGCCAGGACCGGGCAGGACCGGGCAGGACCCGGCAGGAGACCCGGCAGGACCGGGCGGGCCGCGAGGAGGGACGGCGTCCCGGATGCCGAAAGCCCTCTCCTCCGTCCGGGCGTTCGGGTACAGAATCACCTCATGGGAAAGACGTACGAGAAGATCGACGACCGCTTGCGCGCGTTCATCGAGGCCCAGCCCGTCTTCTTCGTGGCGACCGCACCGCTCGCCGCCGACGGCCACGTGAACCTCTCGCCCAAGGGCCGCTCGGGGACGCTCGCGGTCCTCGACGAACTCACCCTCGCCTATCTGGACTTCGGCGGATCGGGAGCGGAGACGGTGGCCCACGTCCGGGAGAACGGGCGGATCACCCTGATGTGGTGCGCCTTCGACGGACCGCCGAAGATCCTGCGGGTGCACGGCCAGGGGGAGGCGGTGTTCCGGGACGACCCGCGCTTCGCCGGGCTGCTCGCCCGGTTCGATCCGGCGGTGGACGGCCCCTCGCTGCGCGCGATCGTCCTGGTGGGGGCGGAACGGGTCAGTGACTCCTGCGGCTACGCCGTCCCGCTCATGGACTACCGGGAGGACCGGGACCTGCACGCGCAGTACTTCGGCCGGAAGACGGAGGAGGAGTACAACGACTACTGCGAGCGGAAGCCGTACATAGCCAGCAGCCTGGACGGCCTGCCCGCGATCCCGCTGCCGCTGCCCGCCCGGCCTGCCCCGGTCCCGGCCCCGTAGTAACGGAAGCGCGTCGCAGGAGGGGACGCACGGGAGGGGACGCACGGGAGGGGCGTCGCGGGAAGGGTGGCGCGGAACGCACGACGCCGCTGGACACCGGACCGGCCCTCGACGGGCCCGGCCGGGTGCAGCGGCGTTGTCGTGCTCCCCCGGGGAGGGGGAGACGGGGGTACTGCGGGGTCGGTCCTACTTGGTCAGACCGGCCTTGACGGAGCAGACCGGCCAGGCGCCGGGGCCCTGCGCGGCGAGGACCTTCTCGCCGACGGCGATCTGCTGGTCCTTGGTGGCCTGGTGCGCCTGCGGGGCGTACGCGGTGCCACCGAAGGCGGCCCAGGTGCTGGAGGTGAACTGCAGGCCGCCGTAGAAGCCGTTGCCGGAGTTGATGGCCCAGTTGCCGGTCGCCTCGCAGGCGGCGACCTTGTCCCAGACGGAGGCCGGCGCGGCGGAGGCACCCGTGGCCGTGACGAGGCCGGCAACCGGCAGGGCGGTGAGCGCCCCGGCCATCAGAGCCATCCGGACGCGGTTGCGACGCTTGGTGGCGGTGGTGGTGGCAGCGGCGGTCTCGTTACGGAAGGTCATGGGTTTCCTTTCGGAGGGGGTCTGCGAGCGCGCGGAACCAGACCCTCGGAAGGCCGTCGGTTTCGGGGACACGTCACTCGCGTGGTTCGGCACCGTTTCCGCTCCGGGCGGTGAGGCCCTGGTGAGCGGCTTGCTCGGTGCAACGAGTTCGAAGTTACGGGGGTTGCCGCGGCAGTTTCAAGGAATCGCAGGTTTAGCCACGTCAGAGGGGGGTTACCCGGCGTAAGGATCAAGGAAATGGGCTGATTTGAAGGCAAATGTCCCGATTTTCAAGATCAAACATCCGGGGAAAGTGGCCTGCGCCACACGGCGGGTGCTGTGAGGCCGCGCACACGGTCGACGGCGAGTGACGGTCCGCCGCCCGCCCGTGCACGAAACGGGGCCGTGCGGGGGCCGGCGCCGGCCGGCCGGGTGGCCCCGGCCACAGCCCTCACCCGTCGTGCCGGGTGTCGTCACCCACCGTGTCCGGAATAGCCTCTGATCATGAGCAACGAGAGCGATGCGGCGCGGGACGGGGCGGCCTTCGAGGACGGCGGGGAGCCGGATGCGGCGCTCGCTCCGGCGGGGTTCGAGCTGGGCACCGACGGACCGAAGATGATCCTGGCGGGCCTGGACGGCTCGGACTCCTCCTGGCGCGCCACCGCCTACGCGGCCGGTCTGGCCCGGCGGCAGAACGCCACCCTGGCGATCGCCTACATCCAGCCGGTGCTGGGCGCGGCCACCGCCCTGGCCGGGGCGGCCGTCGAGGAGACCACCCAGGAGATCGCCGAGGAGCTGCTCACCGCGATCCGGGAGGCCGAGCACCGGCTGCGTGACGTCTGGCGGGTGGACTGGCGCTTCCTGACCGTGCGCGGCGATCCCTACGCGGGCCTGGCACGGCTGGCGGACGAGCTGCGGGCGGACGCGGTGGTGGTCGGGGCGTCCGAGCAGGCCGGGCACCGGGTGATCGGCTCGGTCGCGGTGCGGCTGGTCAAGGCGGGCCGCTGGCCGGTCACGGTGGTTCCGTAGGCCCGCGACCGGACGGGCGGCCCGCACGTCGGTCGCACCGCAGCCCGCAGCCCGCAGCCCGCGGCCCGCAGCCCGCGGCCCGCAGCCCGGAGGCGGGGCGACGGCGACGGCGAAAGGGGAACGGAGGATGCGAGAGGGGACGGGGGACGGGGAAGAGGACCGCGGCCCGGGCGGATGCACCGGGGCCGCGGCCCTCTCGGACGGGCGGAAGGACGTCGGCGGCTAGAGGATGGAAAGGCTGTTGCCGCAGACGTTGATCGGGATGCTGATCGGGATCTGGATCTGGTTGCCGGACAGCACGCCCGGGGAGTTGGCCACCACGCCGTTGGCGTAGGCGCCGCCCTCGTTGATACAGGTCGTGCCGCCGCCACCACCGCTCGGCAGGCCGCCGCCCGTGGGAGTGGGCGCGGCCGGGGCGTTGTGCTCGACGGGGGCGTGGTGTCCGGGTTCGTCGCAGTCGCCCGCGAAGGCGGGGCCGGCGGACAGGACCGCCAGCGCGGCGCTGAGGCCGGCGGCGAACAGGTACTTCCGGGTGTTGGTCATGCCGAAGGAATAGCCAGCCGACACGCTGATGACGACACGATCCGACCATCGGATCACCCGGGCGGAGTCGCAACCGCACACCGATGCAGGAGCCCCGCCACCCGCCCGGCCCAGCCGTTCCGGCCTCCCCGCACGACGTCCCGGCCGGAAACCGGGCCGGAACGGGACCCCGGCCCCGTGCGCCCGGGACCACCGCTGCCCGACCCTCGATGCACGGCCGCGGCCGGGACCGGGTGACCCCGGCCCCGCGCCGCCACCACGGCACCACGGCACCACGGCACCGAACGGGAGACCCGTATGTACGCACACTGGGGCACCTTCACCAAGAACGACACCCTCGGCGACTGCCTCGGCCTGGCCCAGACCGCGCTGCTGCGCCAGGGCTTCCAGGTCTGGGACCTCGCGAGCGACGGCGACTACCAGGTGATCGGCGGCAACTCCGACGTCATCGCCACCGTCGTCTGCGTCCCGCAGTCCGGCAACGTCTGGATCACCGTCAGCGCCTACTCCACCGATTCCTCGCTGGCCGAGCGGACCCGCAACGACGTGCGCACGTACATCGTGAACTCGGTCCGGATCGACTGAGCGGACGCACGGCGGTCCCCGGCGGACCGGCGGGCCCGGACCGGCGGCCCCGGGGCGGCGGGCCCGGCCCCGGGGCCGCCGGGGGCCCGGCGATAGGGTGCATGACCATGACGGACACCTCGGTCGATCCGCCCCGGACGCCCCGCCATCACGCCGCCGGAGCCGCCGGAGCGGCCGGGACGGCGCACCCCGGTGCCCGTCCGGCCCGGGGGCCGGGCCCGACGGGCACCGGCGGGACCGCGGACGGCGCCGCCCGCTCCGACGCGGGCCCGTCCGGCGCCGATCTGCACCTCGACCTGCCCGCCACCGGCAGCCGCCGGGCCGCCCTGATGGCCGCCCTCCGCGAGGCGATCCGCAGCGGCCGGCTCGCTCCGGGCACCCGGCTGCCGCCCTACCGCACGCTGGCCGCCGACCTCGGCATCGCCCGCAACACCGCCGCCGACGCCTACGCCGAACTGGTCGCGGAGGGCTGGCTCACCGCCCGCCAGGGCTCGGGCACCGCCGTCGCCGACCGGGCCGAGCCCGTCGCCGCGAACCGGGCCCGCCGTGCCTCCCGGCCGGCGCGCCCCGAGCACGACCTCCGGCAGGGCCGGCCCGACGCCGCGGCCTTCCCGCGCGCCGCCTGGCTCGCCGCCGCGCGCCGGGCGCTCACCGCGGCGCCCAACGAGGCCTTCGGGCCCGGGGACCCGCAGGGGCGGCGCGAACTGCGCGAGGTCCTCGCCGACTACCTGGCCCGGGCCCGCGGCGTGCGCACCGATCCTGACCGCATCGTGATCTGCTCCGGCTTCGCACACGCGCTGCGGCTGCTGTTCGAGGGCCCGCGGGCGGTGCTCCCCGCCCGGAGCACGGGGCCGCTCGCCGTCGAGGGCTACGGGCTGGCCTTCCACCACGGTCTGCTGGCCGCCGCCGGGGTCGCCACCGTGCCGCTCCCGCTCGACGAGGACGGCGCGCGGGTCGCCGCCCTGGCGCACCACCGCGAGGTCCGCACGGTGCTGCTGACCCCCGCCCACCAGTTCCCGACCGGCGGACCGCTGCACGCGGGCCGGCGGGCGGCCGTGGTCGACTGGGCGCGCGGACGCGGCGGGCTCGTCCTGGAGGACGACTACGACGGCGAGTTCCGGTACGACCGGCAGCCGGTCGGCGCGCTGCAGGGGCTGGACCCGGAACGGGTGGTCTACCTGGGGACGGCCGCCAAGAGTCTCAGTCCCGCCCTGCGGCTCGGCTGGATGGTGCTGCCCGACCACCTGGTGGACCGGGTGCTGGCCGCCAAGGGGGAGCGCGAGGGCTGGGCGAGCGCGCTGGATCAGCTGACCCTTGCGGAGTTCATCGACTCGGGCGGCTACGACCGGCACGTGCGGAGGATGCGCCGCCGCTACCGCGACCGCCGTGACCGGCTGGTCGGCGCCCTGGCCGAGCACGCGACGCACATCGAGGTGACCGGCATCGCGGCCGGACTGCACGCGGTGCTGCGGCTCGCTCCCGGCACGGAGCGATCGGTGCTCAAGGCCGCCGCCTACCGGGGGCTGGCCCTGGACGGACTGGCGGACTACCGGCACCCGCGGCTCGCGGCGGAGGCGATGCCGGCGGTGGACGGCCTGGTCGTCGGCTACGCGACCCCGCCCGAGCACGCCTATCCGGCGGCGGTGGAGGCGCTCTGCGCCATCCTGCCGCCCCCGCTCTGACCCACCCGCCCGTCCGCGGGCCGTCGACCTGTCGTTCCGTCGTCCTCCCGCCCTGTCGACCTTCCGCCCTCCCGCTCTGCCGCCCCTGTCACCCCAGCCACCCCTGCCGCCCTGCCGCCCTGCCGATCTGTCGACCTGCCGACCCACCGGCCCGCGGGCCTGCCGGTCCTCCGGCCCGGTTCCGCGCCGCCGCGGCCCGGCGGGCCGGAGAAGTGTCGACTTGTCGATGATCTTGACCGATGGGTGCGGAGGGTAGGGCTCCGTCCGCCCGGGTACGAGCGGAACCGGAAGGTAATGGCTCCGGTGTCCGCTCCCGTGTCATATGCCAGTACGGACCGGAGCGGAGGCCGCCGCCGACGGCCGCCCGGCCGCCTAGGCTCCGTGGTCATGCGCACTTCATCTCTGAGCCGCTTCGGCCTGCCCGCGATCCTCGCCTTCCTCGTCGCCCTCCTGCTGTCGGCCACCCCCGCCCAGGCCGGCACCCCGGTACTGTCCGTCGCGGTCGACAAGACGACCGCCGCCCCGGGTGAGGCCGTCACGCTGACGCTGACGCTGACCAACCCGCACGACACCCCGGCGCAGTTCGTCTACGAGTCCATCCAGCCGACCTACGGCACCACCCTGAACACCGGCCTGAAGTACGGCTTCACCTCCTGCGGCGGCAACGTCACCAGCTGTGACACCGGTGCCACCAACGGTCTGGTCCACCACTCCGTCCCCGTCGCGGCCGGTGCCACCACCACCGTCACGCTGACCTACACCATCGGCACCGACTCGGCCTGCGGCAACGGCGCGCGGATCGACTTCTACACGTACCTCTACTACGAGTACGCGAACGGCACCGCCAACGACTCCGGCATCTTCTCGGTCCCCGGCAACGAGGTCGTCTGCCCCGTCTGACCAGTGTCCCCGCCCCGTCGTCCGTAGGTCCCCGTCAGGTGCCGGTCGCCCCCGTGGCGGCAACTGACGGGGACTCCGCCGCTTTCCCTCCCGCCGTTGTCGGACCCCCGTGACAGGCTTCGCGCATGGCCGAACCCGTGACCACCGACACCCCCGTGACCGCCCCCGGCGAGGGCGTGCCGCCGATCCCCGGCGACATCGCGGAGCTCGTCCGCGCCCGCGCCGGCGAGCGACTGGCGCCCCTGGTCCACCGTCTGTTCCGCTCCTCCCTCGTCCTCGACCCGGTGGACGGGCCGGGTGCGGACGAGGGCGGCAGGGGCGCCGCGGCCGGGGAGGGCGCGGCGGCGGAGCACGGGGGAGCGGACGGCGGGCCCGTCGGACGGCTCGGCGGACTGCCCGCGCTGCCGGCGGGCACGGCCTGGCCGGAGTTCGCCGGCCGCCCGATGCAACTGCTCGCCGAACTCGACTGCGCCGCGCTCGCCGTGGCCCTCCGGCCCGGCGGGCGGGGCACCGTCCCCGGACCGCTGCCCGCCGACGGCCTGCTGCTCTTCTTCCACGACGAGTCCCTCTCCGACTTCACCGGCCGCGGCTGCCGCGTCCTGCACGTGCCCGCCGGAGCACCGCCCAGGCAGGCCCCGGTGACCGGGGCGGGAGCTCCGGCCGTCCCGGCGGTCCCGGTCCGGGCCACCCGGGCGCTGTCCGCACCCTCCTACCAGGACCGGGAGCTGGAGCGGCTGTTCCCGGACGACTTCCTGGTCGCCCTCGACCTCGGCATCGACCTCGCCGAGCGGCTGCCCCGCCCCGCCGTCCGGGTGCTCGGCTGGTGCGACAGCGACACCGGCCGCCCCGAGGGCCACCGCCCCCTGCTCCAGATCGAGAGCGGGGTGTTGGCCGCCGAATGGGGCGAGTGCGTCAACGTCTCCTTCTGGATCACCGACGAGGACCTCGCGACCGGCCGCTTCGACCGGGTCCGGCACGGCTTCGGGACCGCCTGACGTCCCCGTCTCCCGGGCCTGCCCGCCCGTCTGCCGGACACCGGCCCGGCAGGCGGGAGCCGGGAGGTCCGCCCTACGCTGGAGAAAAGCCCGGGCAGGGTGGTCGCCCGCCGGTCCGGGCTCGGCCGGAGCGTGCGGCGGAGCGGTGGGCGGACGTGGCCCCAACGACAGACCCGGACCCCGGGCACCCGGAGCCCGGACGACCGGAGCCCCCCGGGCACCCGGGGCACTCCCGTCCGCCCCGGCCCGGGCGGGCCGGCCCCCCGCCGGACGGCGCCGCCGGGGCCGACGGCTCCGTGGTGCCGGCCGAGCCCGCGGCGGCCGGCGACCCGACCGGCACCACGGGCACGAGCGGCACCCCGGGGACGAGCGGGCCCCCTGCCGCGCCGGACGGCGCCCGAGCCCCCGTCGTCGAGCTGGTGCGCTCGATGCGCGCGCACCCGGCCCGGATGCCCGAGCTGCTCGCCGTCTTCGCCGTCCGCCACCGCGGCCCCCGGGCCGCCCGGCGGGTCGCCGCGCTCCGGGCGGCCCACCCCGGGGCCTCCGAGCACGACCTGGCCGGGCGGACGGTGGACCACGCCCGGCGGGTCTGCCAGAGCGAGGGCGCCTTCGTCGGCGGGCCCTTCATCTGGCTGATCCCGTTCGCCTTCTGCACCGCCCTGCTGGCCCAGGGGCAGCTGCTGCTGGAGCTCGCCGCCCTGGCCGGCAAGGACCCCACGGCCCGGGCGCGGATCCCCGAACTGCTCGTCCTCCAGGGCGCCCACCCCGACCTCGCCGCCGCCGAACGGGCCCTCGCAGCCGGTCCTCCGCCGCCTCCTCCGCCGTCCGGCCGCGGCCTGCGCTCCGGGCGTCTGCGGGGGCTGGGCTCGCTGCTCTGGCGGATGGCCCGTCTGCTCGGGCTGACCAGCGAGAACACCGAGCCGCCGCCGTCCCGCTGGCGCTCCGCGGGGGAGTGGACGCTGCTCGCCCTGGTGCTCCTGATGGGCACCGTGGCCCCGCTGGTCTGGCTCCCCTACATGGCGCTCTCCTACACCTGGGCCACCGACCGGGTGGCCGCCCGCGGGCTGGCCTTCCACTTCGGCGGCGCCCAGGCCGACTGGCGCGGGCCCCGGCGGAGCCGTGCCGACCCGGGCGTGGTGGCGGCCACCGGGCGTGCCCTGCTGGCGTTGCTGGTGCCGCTCGTGGCGGTGGGCGTGCTGCTGGTCGCCGACGTCCGGCTGGCCGACAGCCGCTGGCCCGTCCTGGCGCCCGTCCTGATCGCCCTGTCGGTCGTGGTGAGCGGGCTGTGGTGGATCGTGCACGGGCGCTCCCGCCGTGCCTCCGTCGGCGCGCCGGAGCCGGAGCCGGAGCCAGAACCGGAGCCGGGGCCGGGGTCGGAGCCGGAGCCGGAGGCGGACCGCGGATCCTCCGGGTGAACGCGGCGAGGCCGTCCGCCCGCGTCTCCGTCTCCCCCCGCCCTTCCCGGCCGTCCGCCCGGGGCGGGACCCGCGAGGCCGCTCCCGGGGCGCCGGCTCTGCGCCTCAGGGATCCAACACCCTTGTCCCGCCAACCCCCTGACGAGTTGTCATGGCACGGAGGTTAGGCTGCCCACAGAGCCGCGGGGAGCGGCCGGGAGAAGGGTGACACGGGTGCGAACCGTACAAGACCAGGGTGTGAACGACGACCCCGCGGGCGGCCGGCGACCGAAGCTGCGCGCGATCCCCGGCCACCGGCTGGCCGGGCTGCCACAGCTCGCCGGAGCGGGCGAGACGCTGCGGCACGAGATCGCGGTGGTCGCCTCCGTCCTGCCGTTCAAGGTCAACAACCACGTCCTGGACGAGCTGATCGACTGGGGCCGCGTCCCCGACGATCCGATGTACCGTCTGACCTTCCCGCACCGGGACATGCTCCCGCCCGGGATCTTCGACCGGGTCTCCGCGCTGATCACCGCGGGCGCCCCGCGCGAACGGCTGGCGGAGGCGGTCGCCGCCGCCCGGCGGGCGCTCAACCCCCACCCCGGCGGGCAGCTGGAGGAGAACATCCCGCAGTTGGACGGCCGCCCGGTCCCGGGGCTCCAGCACAAGTACCGGGAGACCGTGCTGCTCTTCCCCGCGCAGGGCCAGAGCTGCCACGCGTACTGCGGGTACTGCTTCCGCTGGGCCCAGTTCGTCGGCGAGCCGGACCTGCGGCAGAGCCTGCCGGGCCCGGCGACCGCACTGGAGTACCTCCGCGCCCACCGTGAGGTCTCCGACGTGCTGATCACCGGCGGTGACCCGCTGATCATGTCCACCGACCGGCTGGCCGGTTACGTCGAGCCGCTGCTGGGCCCGGGGACCGAGCACCTGCGGACGATCCGGCTGGGCACCAAGGCGCTGGCCTGGTGGCCGCACCGCTTCACCACCGACGCGGACGCCGACGACCTGCTCCGGCTGTTCGAACGCGTGGTCGCCGCCGGCCGGCAGGTCGCGGTGATGGCGCACGTCAGCCACCCGCGCGAGCTGGCGGGGGAGACGGTGCGGGCGGCCGTCGCGCGGATCCGGTCGACCGGCGCGGTGATCCGCGCACAGGCGCCCCTGATCCGGCACGTCAACGACGACCCTCAGGTGTGGGCGGCGCTCTGGCGGGACGCGGTGGCTCTGGGCATCGTGCCGTACTACCTCTTCGTCGAGCGGGACACCGGGGCCAGCTCCTACTTCGAGGTGCCGCTGGCGCGGGCGGTGGAGATCTACCGGGACGCCGTCCGACAGGTGTCGGGGCTGGAGCGGACGGCGCGCGGACCGGTGATGTCGGCCGGGCCGGGGAAGGTGTGCCTGGACGGGGTGGCCGAGATCGGCGGCGAGCGGGTCTTCGTCTGCCGCTTCCTCCAGGCCCGCGAGCCGGACCGGGTCGGTCTGCCGTTCTTCGCCCGCTACGACGAACGGGCCACCTGGTTCGACCAGTTGAGGCCGGCCTCGTTCGAGCGGCGGCCCTGGTTCGCCGCCGACCCGAGGTTCGCGGGGGAGCCCGTGCTGGTCTGAGGCGGCGTCCGTCGCACCCATGTTCGCCCGATGTTCGAAGCTCGAACGCCCGTACGATGAGCCCGCGCCCCAAGGGCTGGGGTGCGGGCTCGCGCGCTCCTCCGTTCGGGTGGGGTGAATCGTTCCTACGTCTGGGTGATTCGCATGCGCAGAAACGTGCCTCCCTGGTCCTGCACGGTCCGCGGATTCAAACCTTCCGATCGGAGAGATTCACCCTATCGGGGGGCGCTCGGCGCCGTTCGGGGTTGCCAGGGCCTTGGTGATCTAGGGTTCCGGATGGATCGCCCGAGCGGGCGCACCCCAGCGCTAACACTCCAACCGATACGCGTATCTGATGATCCGTCGAGACGTTGTCCCCGGCCTCCGCCGGCCGTGCGACGGGTCGGCGTGACCTGATCACACGAAGGAGAACCCTGCCGATGTCCGTGGACACGACCACCCCGGAGACACCGCAGGCCGCCCAGCAGTCCAGTCTGACGACGGCCGCTGCGCGCAATCTCGCCACGACCACCAAGTCCGCGCCGCAGATGCAGGAGATCACCTCCCGCTGGCTGCTCAAGGTGCTGCCCTGGGTGCAGGCCGCGGGTGGTGCGTACCGGGTCAACCGCCGGCTCACCTACACCGTCGGTGACGGCCGGGTCGAGTTCATCAAGACCGGTTCCGAGGTCCGGGTCATCCCGCAGGAGCTGGGCGAGCTCGCCCTGCTGCGCGGTTTCGAGGACGACGAGGTGCTCACCGCGCTCGCGGACCGCTGCGAGCAGCGCGACTTCGGCCCCGGTGAGGTGCTGGCGGAGCGCGGCGAGCCCGCCGACCGGATCTACCTGATCGCCCACGGCAAGATCAACCAGATCGGCACCGGCAAGTACGGTGACGAGACGGTGGTGAGCGTGCTCGGCGACGGCGACCGCTTCGGCGAGCAGTCCGTGCTCGACGCCGACGCCGTCTGGGAGTTCACCGCCAAGACGGTGACCGCCGGTACCGTGCTGTCGCTGCCCCGCCGGGACTTCGAGCAGATCCGCGACAACTCGCCCGCACTGCAGGAGCACCTGGAGGCCTTCCTCGCGCTGCCGCTCCAGCGGCAGAACGAGCGCGGCGAGGCCGAGATCGCGATGTCGGCCGGCCACCACGGCGAGTACCAGCTCCCCGGCGCCTTCGTGGACTACGAGCTGAAGCCGCGCGAGTACGAGCTGAGCGTCGCGCAGACGATCCTCAAGGTGCACACCCGGGTCGCCGACCTCTACAACCAGCCGATGAACCAGATCGAGCACCAGCTCCGGCTGACCATCGAGGCGCTGCGCGAGCGCCAGGAGTTCGAGCTGGTCAACAACCCGGAGTTCGGCCTCCTCAACAACGCCGACTTCGACCAGCGGATCCAGACCCACTCCGGCCCGCCCACCCCGGACGACCTGGACGAGCTGCTCAACCGCCGCCGTGACCCCGACTACCTGCTCGCCCACCCGCGGGCCATCGCCGCGATCGGCCGCGAGCTGAACGCGCGCGGGATCTACCCGCACCACGTCGACCTCGGCGGGCAGCAGGTGCCGGCGTGGCGCGGTGTCCCGATCCTGCCGTGCAACAAGATCCCGATCAGCAAGGAGAACACCAGCTCGATCCTGGTGATCCGGACCGGCGAGGACAACCAGGGCGTCATCGGCCTGCACCAGACCGGCATCCCGGACGAGTACCAGCCGAGCCTGTCCGTCCGCTTCATGGGCATCGACGAGAAGGCGATCATCTCCTACCTTGTGAGTGCCTACTACTCGGCCGCGATCCTCGTGCCGGACGCCGTCGGCGTCCTGGAGAACGTGGAGATCGCGCACGGCCGCCGCTGAACAGCGCAACGGCGGGCCGTCCCAGGACGGCCCGCCCCGGGGACCGGCCGTAACCGGCCCGCAGCATGATCGTTTCACCGGATGCCGGACGGCCCGCCCCCGTGGCGGGCCGTCCGGTGTCGGCCCCCTTTTCCGGCGTGGGCCGACTCCTGACGACACGAGAGGTGTACGGAGCCCATGCCGCAGTCCCAGCCGCTCCGGCGGATACCGATGGACGGGTCGCCGTGAGCGCGGACCGGCGCCTGTCGCCCCCCGCCCCGGACGGTGACCCGCGCGGCAGGCGGATCCGGCTGATCGGCGCCGCCGCCGGGGTGGCCGCCCTCTGCGCGCTGGTGAGCGGCTCGGCCGCCGCCCGGCCCGCAGCGGCCCAGCACGGCGGCGGACGGCCGCCCGGGCCGGTCCCCGGGGTCTGTGTCTGCGTCGGCACGGGAGTCCCGGTCGGGGCCGGGAAGGGGGGCGTGGACGTCGAGGTGGACGTGGACGTCGAGGTGGACGTCGACGCTCCCGGTCTCCTGCACCACCCGCACCCGAAGCCGTGCCACACCAAGCCCTGGCCGTCGTGGCCGTGGCCGTGGCACCACCACCCCTGCCCGTCGCCCACACCCACCCCCACGCCGACCACCCCGAAGCCCACCCCCACGCCGACGGCGACGCCCACGCCGACGGCGACGGTGACGCCCCGGCCCACGCCCACCCCGACGCCGACCCCCGTCCCGACCGTCACCTCCACGCCGACGCCCAGCCGTACTCCGGTGCCCACCCCGCCGCCGTCCCCGGCCGCGCCGCCGGTGCCACCCGCTCCACCGGCCCCGTCCCTCCCGACGCCGAGGCCCACCCCGCAGCCCGCGTCCCCCCGGCCGCCGGCGCCCACCCCGACGCCCACACCGCGGCAGCCGACCCCGCCACCGGTGGTCCCGCCGCCGGTGCCCGCGCCCGAACCGCCCGCGCAGGCCCCGCCGCCCACACCGGCGCCCCCGGCGCCCGCTCCCGCGTCACCGACCCCGACGCCGCGGCCCGTGCGGCTTCCGCAGGCCCCGCCCGTCCAGGCGCCCGAGCGGCACCACGGCAGCTCGCAGACCCGGACCATGCTGCTCGTCACCGTGCCCGCCGTGCTCGCGGCGGCCGCCCTGCGGCCACGCGGCAGAGGCGGCCGCGGCGGTGGCCGCTCCGGTGGAAGCGGGGGCGGAAGCGGCGGTTCGGGCGGTTCCTGAGGGTTCACCGTCCCTCCTCCCACCCGTTCGCCGGACGGCGGGCCGACCACCGGTGCCGCGCACCCGGCGCCCGGGCCGGACAACGGACTCCGACTCCGAGCCGGACTCCCGGGCCGGACTCCCGGGCCGGACTCCCGGGCCGGACTCCCGAGCCGGACTCCCGAGCCGGACCACCGGACCCGCCGAGCGGGCCCGACTGCTTCCGATCGACCCCCGTCGATCCCCGACCGAGAAAGGAGTTCCCATGTCCGAGTGGTTGGCGCTGGCCATCGCCATGCTGGCGGCCTGCGCCGTCGTGGTGGCGGTGGTGCTGCTGAGGCACCGGCGCGCCGGTGAGAACGAGGACACCGACGAGACGCCCGACGTCATCGAGTACATGACGATGATGATCGGCGTGGTCTACGCGATCGTGCTCGGCCTCGCCATCGCCGGTGTCTGGGAGGCCCGCGGAGTGGCGCAGGACGACGTCTTCCGCGAGGCGCAGTCGCTGCACGAGGTCAGCGAGCGGGCGCAGGTCTACCCGGTCGAGCACCGGGACCGGATCCGGGCCGACGTCAACGCCTACGTCTCCTACGTGGTTGACGTGGAGTGGACGTACATGCGCGAGCACGGTGAGATCTCCGAGCGGGGCACCGAGCTGCTGGAGCAGCTGCGCACCGACGTCGCGACCCGCGCCCCCGCCTCCGACCTGGAGGCCCAGGCCTACCAGCCGATCATGGACCGGATCAGCATCGCCGACGACGCCCGCAACGCCCGTGGACAGAACGCCGGCCCGACCATGCCGGGCGTGGTCTGGTTCGGCCTGATCGTGGGAGCGGTGGTGACGGTCGGGATGGTGTTCGCGCTGCAGATCCGGCGTTCCACGCGGGAGTTGCTGCTGGCCGGGGCGTTCAGCGCGCTGATCGCCTTCCTGCTGTTCCTCATCTGGGACTTCGACGACCCGTTCGGCCGGAGCGTCTCGGTCACCACCCAGACGTTCACCGACCTGTTCCCCGCCCTCGGTGGCGGGAGCGACTGAGCGCCCTTCCGGATCCTCCCGCGGGCCGACCTCCACGACCCGGGCCTTCGATAATCTGATCGGGCCGTTGGGGGTCGGCCCCGGCGTGCGCGCCGAGAGGAATCGCGAGCAGTGGCGTACCAGCAGCCCGGCCAGGGCGAACAGTTCCCGACGACCCAGCGCCCTGGGCGTGCCTGGTGGTGGCTCCCGGAGGCCGAGCGGCGCGAGCGCAGGCGCCGGCAGCGGGAGTGGAAGGAGTACCTGCGCAAGCACGGGGAGCGGAAGAAGGACAACGATCTCGACTCCTACCTCCCCACCGGCGGGAGCGGCGGCGGCTGCGGCTGGGGCGGCAACCGCGGGGGTGGTGGTGGGTGCGGCGGCAACGGCAACGGATGCGGTGGTGGCGGCGGTGGTTGCGACGGCCCCTGCCTGCTCGCGCTCTTCCCGGTGATGCTGGCCGCGGGCGTGCGCTTCGCCCTCACCGGCGGCCGGAGTGTCCGGGCGCGGCGCCCGGGCGCCGATCCGTCCGCACCCGTGCCGCGCGGCCTCGCCGCCGGGGTGCTGTACGGCGCGGTGCGCCACTACCGCACCGAGATCAGCCCGAAGCGGCCGGACTGCTGCCTGTACACCCCGAGTTGCTCCACCTACGCCGTCCAGGCCCTGCACCGGCACGGTGCGCTGCGCGGTGCCCGGCTGACGGCGGGGCGGCTGCTGCGCTGCCGCCCCGGTGTCGCCCTGCGCGGGGACGGCGTCGACCCGGTGCCCGAGCGCTGAGCCGCCGCCGGAGCCGTGAGCCCCGGCCGGTGCGCTTCGCCGCCGCCGGCTCGCCCGGCCCGATGCCGTGAGCCCCGGCCACCGCGCGCTGCGGGGTCTTGAGCTCATCAACTCCTCGCGCTGGGGGAACGGTACGGCGGTCTTCACC